>JBMTLM010000017.1:0-13625 GCA_049431185.1 Bacteroidia bacterium
CGGCAGAGGTTGGTAGATTACCCGCGATGGCGGTGAAGTTGAAAGGTGTCAACGCAAAAACGAACCCTTCCAAGGGCCGTTGTTCAACACGATTCCAAACACCTTTGGAAGAGATGGGCTGCTGACGATAGATTTCCTGCATGTATTGTACATTGAATCGAAGGAAGTCGATCATTTCACACGCCGCATCGATTTCCGCTTGAAAAACGTTTTTCGATTGCGCCAACATGGTGGCGGCATTGATGGTGGCGCGGTAAGGACCAGCCAACAGCTCGGCGGCTTTCAAGAAAATCGAAGCACGATGTTCCCAATCCAATGCCGCCCACGCCTCCTTGGCTTGTAATGCGGCATCAATGGCCATATGAACATGCGAGGCATCGCCTTCATGGTAGTAACCCAATGTATGCTGATGATCATGGGGCGGTGCCATTCTTTTGGTCTTACCGGTACGAACCTCCTGACCGTTAATGTACATGGGCACATCTTTTTCTTTGGATCGTGCCGCCGCAAGGGCTTTCTTCAACGTTTGCCGCTCTGCTGATCCCGGTGCATAGTTTAAAATGGGTTCATTAACTGCTTGAGGTACAATGTAATTGCCGTTAGCCATGGTTGATTGATTAAGTCCTCAAAGGTATCAAATTATGGGGTTGGCTGCCCAACTTCGATCTCGTTATAGGGGTTGGGAATTGTAGATAAACATCTAAAAATGAAACCTTTTGAAAACAACCTTCGTTTCCCACCATAAGAATTTAAGTGAATTACAGCCATGTTTGTAGTTAAAGACGATTCAGCGGATCATAAAAGTCAAGTCATCACTTTTGATGCATTGGCTCGCATCACAGGCAGTTGCAATACGTTGTTTGATGTAGCGAAGCTTGCTGATGAGGATTATCATCGATTGAAACCCTATTTGGTGAAAGTGATCAATTACTTGAACGCACCCACCAATACTGGTGTGCCGCTGTTTTTTCCGAAGATTGCGTTTGAATGCGCAGGATTTAAAGGTCGCTGTGATTTTACATTTGTAAAGTCATCCGATATTTACGGCAACGTTACCATTACCTGTTTGATTTCCGACAATCCCACGCGAAGGTTCAAGCCACGCGCAACGCGAAACAAAAAAGATCAAGGCTCGGAACGCATCAGTGCCTAAGTAGCAACTTCCAGGGTTTTTGATAATTGTGGGTAGAACAGGTATAAGGCTGTTTCAGAAAATCCCATCTGCGATAAAACGGTTCCGTACTCCCTGACTTGTTTCTCGTGTGCAGGGTCTTCATCCCCGGTCTTGTAATCAATGACAATGGCCTTGTTGTTTTTCAAAATCAGGCGATCAGGTCTGAGTATTTTTCCGTTTTCCAATAACAGTTCCGTTTCATTTCGTGTTTCCGCCTGGTCATCAAACCAGCCTTTGCTACGTGCGGTTTGAATGAACAATCCAATTTCATCTTTAAGTCGTAACTGATGATCCGAATCCACCGATTGAGATAAACAATATTCCATTACCAAAGTGTCTGCATCCTTGGTGCCATCGGTCATGGCAGCGATGGCATGGAAATGGATACCATAAGTAGGGTCAGGGAGCTGCTTGTCAGTGGAGGAGATGCGGTCCTTGTTGATCAGCATGCGGATCCGCTGCTGCCATGGTTCGGAAATCCATTCGCGTAAACTTTCAGGTACCACACCAGCCGGTTTTTGTTTTTTGATGGGGCCGGTCATGGTTCCCCACTCCAAGGTAAAGCCGCCATCCTGTTCGAGCAAAACACTCCATTCCTGTTCTTTTTTAAGAATCCTGTTGATGATGCGTGATGCTTGCGACGACCATTTTTTGTCATCGGGCTTTTGATTCGCCTTGAAGTTTTTACAGAACACGTGCAGCTGCTCTTCGGCTCGGGTAAAGGCAACGTATAATAAATTCATGTTGTCAAGTCGACTCACCATGATTTCCTGTTGATAGTCTTTGGAAAAGAACGACTGACCCAAGGTGGATTTCACCTTCACGATGTGCGCTGGCTTTTGATCAAACGGCTCAACTTCTGAGTGCACCCATATGCTGCTTTTCTGATCCGACTGGGCAACCCAGCTTACATAAGGCATGATTACCACTGGAAATTGCAATCCTTTGGATTTATGGATGGTCATGATATGAATGGAATCCATTCCCGACGGAGTGATTACCGAGCACGATTCACGAAACTGGTTGTCTTCCCACCATTCAAGGAAGTCGGCAATACCAACGGGTTGTTTGGCGGTAAACTCCAATAAAACATCAGCGAACCGTTGCAGATAGGCATCTGGTTTGGCCGTCATGCCGAACATCACTGCAAGACGCTCAAAGGCTTCGTATAATGGAAGTCGTTTGAGCATGGTCATGCTGTCGATGAATGCCTTGGGAAGCGAATCCAAATTCCCTCCGTGTTTTTTTGAGATGCGGGCATTGATATCCATGCTCTCAGGCGTAAAAGGATTATTCATCAATACCTGAGCCAAGGCTATCTTGTCATCCGGATTTATCACTAGTCGCATCAGGTTCACCAGCATCAGAACACGCTCTGAACGGTTGAGCTGCATGGATTCAGGCGAATTGATGCGGATGATACCGTTCTCAACCAAAAAGCCTGCAATACGTTTGGCGTGGTCGTTGTTGCGAACCAAAATGGCAATATCACGGTGTCTAAATCCTTTGCTCAGCAATTCACGGATGGTATCGAACGTTTCCCGGTCGGCTTTATCCATCCAGCTGTTGTCCTCTTCACCTTCATTCCCGGATCCGTCTGCGGCCTCTTCCCCGGAATCACCCTCTCCCGTTTCAGGCACCAAGAAGCGAAATCGAATAAATCCTTCACCCGGTTCACCATGATGCGCATGCTGATGTATGTCCTCGTGGTTTTCATAAGGATGTCCGTTGGAGGGTGTTTCACCTGAAGGGAAAAAAACCGAAGGCGCCCATTGGAAAAACCGATTATTAAAGTCGATGACCCTTTGCAAACTTCTGAAGTTGGTACTCAATCTTTCCTTGGCAGTGATGCTACTGAAGGCGGCCAGGTCGTTGGTCACCTGGGTGCGGATCAGTTCCATGTTACTGCCACGCCAGCGGTAGATGGATTGCTTGGGGTCACCTACAATGAGCGTATATTGTCCTTGTGCAATGGCGTTGTGGACCAAGGGAAACAGGTTCTCCCATTGGAAACCCGAAGTGTCCTGAAATTCATCCAGCATGAAGTGCGAGTACCGGTTGCCGGTTTTTTCATAGATGAATTCGGCATCATTGTGCTCCATCGAGCGGCGGAGCATCAGGTTGTGGTCGCTAAGCATCACCATGTTTTCCTCTTCACGCAAATCGCGCAGTTTGTTGTCGAGCGTTCCGATGATGCCCGACATGTACGCGTATTCCATCACCGACAAGGCAGAAATGAACAATGGGAAGTTGGTGTCGAAATAATTTTTAAAATCCGAGGCCAGTGGTGACAAATCCGAGTGCCCCAATGCTTCGATTCTAAGTTTATCCGGCGAATCGCTTTTGGCCCATTTCTTTGGATTGTTGATGACCTCTTCCAGCCGTTTTCCAAGGTTGATTTCAGGATAATATCCTTTTTCCGCAATCTTACACAAGGTGCTGGCATACCCAGCACCATTGTGCCAGAAATCAGTCAACATCAGGGATTCCTGATTCAGGATGTCCACAAATGTTCTTCCATATTGTTTCAGTTGGAAATGAAAACTGTCGATGATGGTCTTGAGAGAGCTGATGAATTGGGTTGATGGTTGAATGTCGCCGTCAGGAAATATGGTACGAAATTGTTCGGTGAACAGTGTTCTGGCAATGTTATGCACTTCGCCTTCAATCGTCCAGTGCTTGTCGGCTTCTACCTTATCCATCACATACTCCGTGAGCCATTGTCTCAACTGGGCATCAGTGGTCAGGTCGTCAAACATCCGGTCAGAGATTTCCTCAATCACTGCAGTGGTATCCAATTCCAAATTATAGCCAAAGGTGAGTTGCAATTCCCGTGACATCGATCGAACGAGTTTGGCAAAAAAGCTATCGATGGTGCTGACGGAAAAACTGGAGTAGTCGTGTAAGATCATCGATAAGGTGTGGCGAGCCCGATCCGATACAACCGTATCCGAAAGGTTGGTGATCTTACAAACACTGGTCATATAGCCTGGGTCAGTGTTGTGGGCCAATGTGGCGAGTGCCTCCACAATCCGCTCCTTCATCTCTGCAGTCGCTTTATTGGTAAACGTGATGGCCAGGATGGATCTGAAAAGGGTTGGTCGTTGTAATACCAACTTCAAAAACTCCATCACCAAGGTATAGGTCTTTCCCGATCCGGCGGAGGAGTTGTATATCAGCAAAGAGGGCTGGGAGGTAGGCGCTTGGGACATATCCCGTAAATTTACGGAATAGGTCTGTAAATTCATGTTTTGACAGATAGTGTCAAAAAAAAGAGGACCCTCGGGTCCTCTTATTAATTGAAAGAATACGGTGTGTTACTTGCTGGATTCTCCCGGATTCAGGTCGGTCAGCTTGATGTCTTTACCAGCGCCTTTGTATTTATAACCAATCATGGAGATGGTCATTGAAGTGAGTGGCTTGTTGGATGGCTTCAGTCGGTAATAGGCTACCCCCAGCACTGGATTCTTGTCAACAAGCGCATAAGCGGTTAACGTTTCGGGCGCACCTGTGGCAGCTACGCGGCCTACTTCGGTAAACGCTTTGGCATCGGTTGATTTTTCAACGATGAATGAATCAATTTCTTCTTCAGAGGCGGTATACCAGCTCACCATTACATAGTCTTCTTCGGCTTTGGCTTCAAAACTCAATAATGTTACAGGGAGATCTGAAATCTGTCGGGTGGCTTTTAACGTGAGATTGTCAACAAAGGCCCTTCCGGTACCATCACCTCTCATGTTTCGACCAATCACAATCGGGTCTTCCTCATCCCACGCCAATTCCGACTTTGTAGCGGTTTTCTCAGTCCATACCGTGATGCCGTTTACCAGCAACTCGGCTTTTCCGTCTGTAGGATCAAAAATAAATCGATAAGTTCTGAATTCATCATCCGATGGGATCGCATAACGGGTAACCTGATTGATTTTCGTTTTCTTTTTATCCTTGGTTTTCGACACAAGGCTCACGGCTAGTTTACCGTCTTTAACCGATAAGACAAAGGCATCACCCCGAGAAACCAGCTCACAGTCTTTTTCCGATAAGCGATAATCGATACTCAAGTCAATACCGCCGAGGTTCATTTCGCGAACAGCAGGAATCACCAGATTCAACGGCTGACCTGTCGAACCCGGATTCAATCCTACGCTGTTATCGGCACCGCCTTCTGAACAGGAGGCGAAACGCGAGTGAAAAACGGCATCTGGCCCAGTTGCGGCCTTGCCTACTTGTCCGTTTTCCCAATCGTACTTTAAAATCACCGATCCGTTACCCATTTCATAGCCGATCATCATGTTTTTGGATGTCCCTGCCGTGGAGTCGGTGGATTTGGTATTTCCGGCAACGAACACGAAGTAGGCAGCAATGCCTGCCAATGATAGTGCGGATACGGTGAGCGCCATCTTGTGGATGGTGCGCATGCGAGTACGAGGTTTTAGTTTATATCTTCCCATAAGTGTGCGATTTATAAGTATGCGTTTGTTTTGATGATTTTTTGAGTAGCGGTACTTTTACCGTTGGTGATGCTGATGAAGTATAACCCTGCCGACAATCCGGATACACCTGTGATTTGTATGGTGTTTTTTCCGAATCTGGCTTGTGCATTTTGCTGATAGGCTTTTTTGCCATCGCGGCTGATGAGTGTGATGGATACCGCTTCATTACCCATAGACTCAAAGTCTACGGTGATTTCGTTATGGAATGTGGTGGGATAAACCGAGTTGATTGTAACGGTTCCGGCTACGGTTCCTTGATTGATGGATATTTTACGTGTAAATTTGGATATGCCGTCTTTTCCAATTTCCCTTACACGATAGTAGGAGGTACCTGCCATAGGATGGGCATCGACGCCTTGGTAGGATGTAATAGCGTTGCTGTCTGCAGCTGCCATACGATCAAAGACCGGTTCAAAACGAATACCATCCGAAGATCTTTCCACCACGAACTTCTCAACAAGTCGCGCAGGCCTGCTGGTCCATTTCAATTCCACTTGGTTGTTGTTCAAGACACCTTCGAAATCCAATACCCCGGCCAAATATTTGGAGGGATCGATTCCAGCCACCAGATAACCAAAGCTGCTTACCTGATTGGCTGTAGCAGCTGATCCCTGTTGCTGTTCTACCATACCCGTGCTTTGCCAGTTGGAGCCGTTCCATCTCAATACTTCATTGCTTGCATTGGTGAAGTCGGGATGGTTGAGACCCTCATTTGAATCAAATCCAATACTGATTTTAGCGGTGAGGCCGTTTGCAGATACATGATACCAACGATCAGTCATCAATTCGCCTTGCTGTGTTTCATTCCCAATCATCAGCGATGATATTTCGCTGGGCATGGGTTGGTTGTTTACCGCTGTGCCGATGGTTGCTACCGATAATTCTCCTTGGCCACCCGTTGGTTCAAACCTGAACATGGCTATGCCGTGATTTGTTGCAAATGGAATTTCCGTAGTGAATTGGCCTGCTTGCTTTACAATCACACGGCCTTTGTGATTCAAATCCAACTCTTCGCTGACTATGGAGCCATCACCGGTATGGATACAGGACTCCGTTCCTCCGTTGATTTGGATGTTAAACCCATTTAAGTCCAGTAAGCCGTTGGTAAGTTCTAGGCGCTTCCTGATGATCACATTGGAGTACTCTAATCGGGCACTGTTGGTGCTTTTGTTGATTTCCAAAATGCCGTATTGCAATGAAGTATTGGATGTGTTGGCGGTTCCGGTAATGGTTTGCATTTTATTACCGTAATACTCCACGGTACTATTGGCATCCAACATATAGTTGAAATTTCCTTGCATATCAATGGCAGTACTGCTGCCCGTTCCAACTAATCCGTCCGTGTTCGACAAACGGATTCGACCTCCTGACAACACCATCATTCCGGAGTAAGAGGCTTTTTTGTTCGATCCGATTCGATTTTCACCCACATCGAATGTTCCTTCAATAACGAGCGCATCATTCAGCAATGTACTATTGCTGGCGCACAACATTTTTCCCTGTTTCAGTTCTAGAACGGTGCCATTGGATATTTTTTGCCTTACGCCTTGGAGTTGGAAGGTTGGGTCGGTAATGCGTAATTGGGTCACACCCGCCCGAGCAAAATCAATTAAGCCGAAGGTTGGGTTATTACCGTAGAAGTCGGTGTAGATATTCCCTCCGCCGCCCAGGGTCGCTTGAGCGCCTTTCAACTGCAGCGTATGTCCTGCCGTACTCATGGGGTTGTTGTTGAAACGGATTTTGCCATTCAACATGGTGAAATCCCCGTTTACAGATAGGGTGATCGATTCGTTGGCAGCTTCCATCAGGTTGTTGAACATGATGGTTTCTCCGCCGTTTTGGATGAGGTTTCCATTCACGGTCATGGTGCCACTTCCGTTTGAGCCGCGCACATTCAGTGTTCCACCCGATATTATCAGGTTTCCTGATATTACGCCATCTAGTGGGCCTGCGGTTTTGCACAGGAAGTTGTTCCCCCCTGTTACTTCCATGTCGCCGTTAAACCGTAGGATGGTGGGGTGGGATCCAAGGTTGAAGCCGGTTTTACCTGATATCAGGTTGGTCTTTCCGTTGATGGTTACAGTCTCGGGCCCGCGAGAAACCGAGGAGGTGATCTCTGAATTAATGTGGCCTACAACGTCCAAACCTCCCGTAACGGTCCACTCTGAGGAAATGGTACAGGTGTTGTTGCCAATGGAGGTCAACCCCCCTACACGGAATATGTCATTCGCTGTATTACCTCGGATGGTGAGTTTGCCATTGGTTTTCATTCTAATCGTGCCGTTGCCGGGATGCATGGCATAGTGGGCCATGAAGATGCCGCCGTTGATAGTGGCGGTTCCTGTTTCAATGGTTACTCCTCCGGATTGCATGGTGGAGATGTTGAACAAACCGCGGAAGTCGCCTGACGTATGCTCGAAATCGCCATCTACGATTAGGGAGGCGTTGCCAGCTACCGTGCTGCTTTGTCCGTTGTTGAAGATCAAGCGGAAGTTGCCTTCATTTTTGAAGTTGCCTGTCACATGCATGTTGAAATGGGCGCTGCCATTCAATACGCCATTGAAGGTGCCTCCTAAATTCTCGAAGGAAGCTGTGTTGATGGTGATGTTACCGTTGTGGTTGCCGGCACTGATGTCTAAATGCGAGTTGGCATTGGCCAATTTGATGGCACCGATGTTGTGCTGACTGATTTGGCCGGTTTTATCCAGCACGACCCATCCTTGATCGATGGTGAGTGTGCCTAAAACGGGATGTGTAGCAAACGTGTTCTTCTGATCCCATTCAAATAGCATGGCATTGGATAGGGTGCTGATGGTGAGGTTTCCGAAAGCTCCGGTGATGTAAGATCCCAATGGTGCATTCGAATAGCTGTGCCAATGGTTGATCACCAGTGTAGAGGTGGGCGCAAAGGCTTCTGTCCCATTGGTGAACAGGGTTGCTCCGGTGATGGCTTTGTCGGCTGGCTCCCAAACCACCAATCCTTGCGAACCAATGGTGAAGGGGGTGTTAGGTGTTGGACATGCCACATCACCTTCATAAACATGCAAGATGCCGTTTACGGAGATTTCGCCTGTGATGGTGATCTTATGGTTGTTGGAAATGTTCAAACGCCCTCCCGATTGAATCTCCAATCGTTGTATTTGTAGCGAGCCATTGGCTTCTACCGTATGGCCTGATCCGATGATCATGATATCACCTGAGGAGGGTATGCCTGTGGGAGACCATATGGTTCCATCCATCAGATTACCTGATCGAATGGCTGTTTTAATGGCAGCCTCGGTAGGTGTATAAAACGCCAACAAGCACATCGTGATTCCGATGGCCATGGTTGTTTGAATGGATGATATGTGAGACGACTGAATCAATGATTGATTAATAAGTGGTTTTAGGGATGGCTTTGGCTACTTTGAAGGAGATTCCGTTCCGGCTGTTCGTATCAGGTTGAATCACCATGGGGTTTTCCAACGTACTGTTAGTGGGCAGTGCATCTTCAGTGAATATTTCTTCCTTGGCAAAGGCTTCTTCCTTTTTATATAATTGGAAATACAGGATAAGCATGGTGCTCAACATGGTGGCTACCGAGGCCACGGCTACCACAACACGAATGCGGATTCGTTGGCGTTGCCGGGTACGGTTTTTAAGCATTGGTTTGTTCGGGTGCTTTTTCATGCGGTTACAAACATGAGGTCTTCTGGGGTGATGGTGTTGTTTTCACACAATACGGCGGCGCGTTCAATCACGGCCTTGAGTTCTCGGATGTTGCCAGGCCACTCATATTGGAGCATGAAGGCAACGGTCTCACGCGAAATTTCGGGTTGTTGCATGCGGTTGTTGAGGCAAAATTCATTCAAGAAGTTTTTCGCAAGCAATAGCACGTCGTCTCCACGCTCCTTCAATGGAGGCAAATGAATGAGAAAGCCTTGAATGCGGTAAAACAGATCTTCGCGGAATCGGCCTTCCTTCACTTCATGTGCGAGATTACGGTTGGTGGCGGCAATCATGCGGAAGTCGAGCTTAATGGTTTTGTTGGAACCGATGCGGGTCACTTCCTTCTCTTGAAGTACCCGAAGCAATTTCGATTGCAGGTGCAAGGTCATTTCACCGATTTCATCGAGAAAGATGGTTCCGCCATCGGCCTCTTCGAATTTTCCGATGCGTCGATCTCTTGCATCGGTGAAGGCACCTTTTTCGTGTCCGAAGAGTTCCGACTCTACCAAATCTTCCGGAATGGCGCCCATGTTTACCGTAACAAAAGGTTTGCGGGCACGTGTGGAGTTGTAATGCAGCGCTTTAGCCACCAGTTCTTTACCTGTTCCGCTCTGCCCGGTGATGAGTACCATGATGTTGCTCTTTTCCACTTTTTGCATGAGCTTGAGCACTTTCAGGATAGCAGGGCTGTTGCCAAGGATGTTCGAATATTTGTGGCGGTCGATGATCTGCTCGCGTAAATGCTCCACCTCCTTGCGCAAACGTACATTGGCCGCCAGGTTTTCAATGGCGTTGGCGAAATTGGCGTTGAGGCTGTCGTTCTTGATGATGTAATCGGAGGCGCCTTTGCGGTAGGAGTCTACAATCACCTCGCGGCTCTCTTGTCCGGAAACCAGGATGACCATCACCATGGGGTCAATGTTCTTGACTTGCATCATCAGTTCGATGCCGTTCATGCCAGGAAGGTTGTAGTCGATGGAGATGATGTCTGGTCTGAGACCCATATTGCCAATACAGTCTTCTGCATTGGTGAAATGCATGATTTCATGGTCTTGCGAGGCCAGACTGTGTCGCAGCAATGCTGCAACCGCCATATCGTCTTCTACGATGAATATCTTTGCCATGATCAATTCAGGTTATTGATTTCTTCTTGTAATTCCATGTAAGCGGTTTCACAAATCGAACATAGGGTAGCTACTTTGGAAGCAATGGTGTTCAAACCACTCAATTCCTTTGCATTTTTTTCTATTTCAGCTGCCAATGTCGCTGCATCCTTCAACCCCATGTAATTCAGTGAAGGTTTTACCTTATGAGCGGCTTGTCGCACGCCTTCCCAGTTTTTGTTTTCTGTTTGATTTCGAAGGTCAGCCATGGTCTCCGGTGTGTTTTTCAAGAACAATTCAATGTCGTCAGACAACATCTTGAGGTAATCCAGGTTGGTCAAACGGGATTTCGATTCAGTCATGTTATGACTGACTTTTTGTTCCACTGCTTGCGCGATTTTGGTTTTGAGTTCGGCTGGATTGAATGGTTTGGAGATGTAATCAGTCACACCACACGTGAGACACTTGTCCCTTTCAGAGGCGCTGGCATGTGCAGTCATCGCTATCACGGGTATGTTGCGCTTTCTATTATCGGGCATGCTTCTGATTTCCTTGATGCATTCGTATCCGTTCATAACGGGCATTTCCATATCGAGCAGAATCATGTCGTAAGGGTGTGCTCTCAAGGCATCCAGTGCTTCTAGGCCGTTGTTGGCTTGGTCTGCTTTGATATGAAGGTCCTTCAGCATCCGGTTGATCACCATTCGATTGATGTCGTTATCTTCAACAACCAATACCTTGAGTCCTTCCAACGACCAATCCTCTGTGATCGTGATTTCCACTTCTTGTTGAGGGATTTCATGATCTGCGGGTACTTCAAACGGAATGTTGAAGGTGAATGTTGTGCCTTGGCCGAATTTGCTGTCCACGGTCATCATACCACCTTGCAATTCTGTCAGCCTCTTAGCGATGCTCAATCCGAGTCCCGTTCCGCCGTATTTACGGGTGATATCGTCGCTAGCTTGAGTGAATTTCTCAAATACATTCGCCAGTTTATCGCTGGGGATGCCTATGCCGGTATCATTCACCCTGAATCGTACCATGGTATAAGAGGCATTGGACTCTACCGTTTCCAGTGCTACGGATACTTCACCTTCGTTGGTAAATTTAACGGCGTTGTTTACCAGGTTATTGATGATTTGTCCTAAACGGGTGGGGTCACCTTTTAACCAGAAGGGGGTTTCCGGACTGAATTGTTTTTTGAATATTACGCCTTTATCTTCAGCCTTGAGTCGGAACAACTCGCACGAAGAATCAATGGCTTCACGCAAATTGAATACAGTGCTTTCGAAGGTCATCTTATCATCTTCGATTTTTGAAATATCGAGGATGTCATTCACAATAACCAGTAAGCTATCGGCCGATTTCTTGACCGCATTCAGATAGTTCAGGTATTCCGCATCTGTGGTGGATCGCATGAGGATGTTGGTCAAGCTCATGATGCCATGGATCGGAGTGCGAATTTCATGGCTCATGTTGGCCATGAAGCGTTCTTTCACTTTTTCTGTTTCTTTTGCAAGCGAAAGGTCATTCATGAGTTTTTGCTCATTCTTTTTGAGTTCGGTCACATCAGTGGCGATGCCCATGATGCTGTATTCCGAATCTCCTTCCACTTGTTGGCGGAAACAGGTAACTTCCAAATGCAATGCTCCCACATCAAGAGTGGTTGTGCATTGGTCGCTGTGGTTCAATGAATCAACAAATTGATCTTCGATAGGGAAAAGGTGTCTCGTGGCATGTGTTGTTTTTCCGATAACGTAGTTGGGGTCTATGCCCAGCATACGGGCACATTGACCGCGGAACATCGTGTATTCCCGTTTATTATTGAGAGCAAACAGGAGGATCTGTGATTTGTCGACTACGGCATCCAACTGACGTTCTGTGAGGTATAATTCCTCTTGCATCTGACGGTTACGGTTTGCTGCGTCGCGTAAGCGTAGTGCATAGCGGAGGCTTTGGCCAATGCCGTCAGGATTCACCATGTTTTTAGGCATGTAGTCGCAAACACCCAGCTTCATGGCATCTACGGCCAGTTTTTCATCACCTTGTGAGGTAACCATGATCACTTGGGCATCACTCATCAAGTGGCGGTTATTCCGCATAAAGTCGATGCCTGTACCGTTGGGCAGGTTATAATCCAGGAAAACACAATCGAATTCATGTTCCTGAAGCGACAATAGCCCTTCAGCTTCATTCGCAGCAGTGATGACTTCGGCGTTAAAGCCCGATTTCCGAACGGAGCGCATCAGCGCCATTCGGTCGAGTTCTTCGTCGTCGATAACGAGTATTTTCAGTTTTTGCTGAAGCATGTGCGATTTCTGTTTGTTCACACAGTTTCCAGTAGCTGCTCAGGATGGAAACGGCGCTTACGAATTTTTCAAATGATACGGGTTTGATGATATAACCTGCCACATTCAAGTCATAGGCTTCGATACGGTCACGATCATCGTTGGATGTGGTCATTACGAATACACTAATGGACCTGAGTTCAGGATCCTGGCGTAGTTCTTTAAGAAACTCCAGTCCGTTCATCTTGGGCATGTTCAAGTCGAGCATAATGATTTGGGGGCGAGGACTGATTTTCGCAAATCCCTCTTCACCGCGAAGCATGCACAAGGCTTCCAGTCCATTGCCGGCCACAGCCAGCGGATTCTTGATGTTGTTTTTCTTGAATGCACGTTGCACGTTCATCACGTCAACGGCATCGTCTTCAACCAAAAGGATGGTGACGAGCTTTTCTTCCATAACTTAAAGCGTTGGTAATCAGTGTTAAGTGTTTGAATTTCAAGTGGTATGATCTCCACTCGCACTTATACTAAAAACCTGAAAAAAGGTTACGGAAAGGGTGTTTCTATATTATTGTAAGTCGCTTTCTGCCACTATAAAAGTGCAATTTTCGGTAGCTTTTCGGCCATCCGAAATTTCGCGGATCCACTGGTTAGGGTTTTGGATGTCTTTGGTGAGAGTCTTGTTATAGTGAGCTGTTAATCGGGTTTAGCACCAAATTTCGGCTAAAATACTGAATATAATAAATCTAACAATTCTACTTGACTACACGCCATTATTTTTGGAACAGTACTCAAAAAGTATTTAAATTTTTAAAATCATCTTTTAATAAACTTGCGCACAAACGATCCTTGGTCAGTGTGG
>JBMTLM010000018.1:0-13559 GCA_049431185.1 Bacteroidia bacterium
TTTGCGACCAGGCAGGTGAGTGCCATTTGCAGGATTTGAGTTACGAGCATGGTCTTGCCAAATCCAGATACGAATTCAAACGACGTGAGTTTGAACAAACCGATATCGGCGATAAGATCAAGCTACACATGAACCGTTGCATCCTGTGCTACCGTTGTGTGAAAGTAGCCGATCAGTTGTGTGATGGTCGCGTACATGGTGTGATCAATCGCGGTGATGTTGCTGAAATATCAACCTATATCACCAACGCCATCGAAAACGATTTCTCCGGAAACATGATTGATGTTTGTCCGGTTGGAGCCCTTACCGACAAGACTTTCCGATTCAAAAGCCGCGTATGGTTTACCAAACCCATGGACGCCCACCGCGATTGTAAAAAATGCAGTGGCAAAGTGGCTTTGTGGATGAGCGGCAACGAAGTCTTGCGTGTTACGGGTCGTAAGGACCGTTACGGCGAATTGGAATCCTTCATTTGTAACGATTGCCGTTACGATAAAAAGGAGGCGTCTGATTGGACCGTTGAAGGACCTCGCAATATAGAACGACAATCCGTGATTTCACAAAATCATTATACCAGCCTGAAACAGTTGAAGATTGATGTCTCCAAGCAGAAAGAGCTGGCGGAAAAAGCACACCGTGAAAACTCAAACTCCCAATAAGACCCATTGATGGAATTGAACGAGCTTATTTTCAAAATCATCTTTGTGATTGCGGTGTTCGCGGTTTCATTGCTTGTGGCCATGTATTCCACTTATGCCGAACGCAAGGTGGCTGCATTCTTCCAGGATCGTTTGGGTCCAAACCGTGCAGGACCCTTTGGACTCCTACAGCCCTTGGCTGATGGCGTGAAGATGTTTATGAAGGAAGAGATCATTCCGGCCAACTCCGATAAGGTTTTATTTATACTCGGTCCTTCGTTAGCCATGATGACCGCCTGCATGACGGGTGTGGTTATTCCATGGGGCAGTTCACTCATCATTGATGGCAAGGAGTATTTCATGCAAATCACCGATGTGAATATCGGTATCTTGTATGTGTTCGGTGTGGTTTCGGTGGGCGTGTATGGCATCATGATCGGCGGATGGGCTTCTAACAATAAGTTTTCCCTTTTGGGTGCCTTGCGTGCCTCTTCCCAAATGATCAGCTATGAGTTGGCCATGGGTATGTCGATTGTGGCTTTGGTGATGATGACCGGCACATTGAGCGTTCGGGAGATTGTAGAGTCACAGCCTGGAGGACATTGGAACGTGTTTGTGCAACCGCTCGGCTTCCTGTTGTTTTTGATTTGTGCATTTGCTGAAACCAACCGTACGCCGTTCGACTTGCCCGAGTGTGAAACAGAGTTGGTGGGCGGCTACCATACCGAGTACTCCAGTATGAAGCTCGGCTTCTATTTGTTTGCAGAGTATATCAATATGTTTATTTCTTCCGCCATCATCGTTTGTTTGTTTTTCGGCGGATACAATTTCCCATTCATCAGTGAATTGGGTTTATCTCATAACGTGCTTGCCTTGTTAGGCACGGTGATCTTCTTTGCCAAAGTATTCTTCTTCATATTCTTCTTTATGTGGATCCGTTGGACCATCCCCAGATTCCGTTACGATCAGCTGATGCGAGTTGGTTGGAAGGTGTTGATTCCGCTGGCGGTTGTGAACATCGTGCTCACAGCGGTTTACTTGATGTGGAAATATGACTTGTGGAATACTTCTGTTAACATGTCACAATTGAATCCCTGATGCAATTAACGAATAGGTCAAAGGTTGTAGTGGACAAGAAGATGAGCTTCGTGGAGAAGCTTTATCTGCCTGCCATCCTGGGTGGCCTGATGATCACCTTCCGCCACTTCTTTAAGAAAAAGGCCACCATCAGCTATCCCGAAGTGCAACGTGATTTTTCCCCGGTTTATCGCGGATTGCACGTGTTGAAGCGTGATGAGCAAGGCCGGGAAAACTGCACCGCCTGTGGTTTGTGTGCGGTGGCATGTCCCGCCGAAGCCATCTCTATGACTGCCGCGGAGCGCAAAAAAGGCGAGGAGCATCTGTATCGTGAAGAAAAATACGCTTCTGTTTACGAGATCAACATGCTTCGTTGCATCTTTTGTGGATTATGTGAAGAAGCCTGTCCGAAGGAAGCCATTTTCCTTACGGATCGCATTGTCAATGCCGACTACAAACGAAACGGATTCATCTATGGAAAGCAACAGTTGGTGGAGCCTTCGGATTCCAACCAGCGTGTTGATATTTCTGGACGACTCAAAGCCCATCGTCATCAATAATACGATTGAATAATTAATTTCGCCGCTTCAAGCACTATATGTCACAGTACCTGTTTTACATACTCTCTCTTCTTACTGCCTTCAGTGCCATGATGGTGGTTTTTTCGAAGAGGCCCGTATACAGCGTGCTGTACATGATATTCTGCTTCTTCACCATTGCCGGTCATTACATCCTGCTCAACGCACAATTCCTGGCAGCCGTACACTTGATCGTGTACTCGGGCGCCATCATGGTGTTGTTCTTGTATGTGATCATGATGTTGAACCTGAATAAGGAATCAGAGCCTCATAAATCCAACTTAGCTAAAACAGCTGCCGTGATTTCAGGCGGTTTGATGTTGATGGTATTGGTGAGTGTTTTTAAAAGCGCCAATGATTTGACCATCAATCCAGACTTCAACAGCCAAATCGGTATGGTGGAAGTGTTGGGCATGGTGTTGTATCAAGAGTATTTACTCCCCTTCGAGGTTTCTGCGCTGCTCTTTTTAACAGCCATGATTGGAGCCACCATGTTGGGTAAAAAGGAGGGAGAGGTTAAAGCATGACCGGATCCATTTTAGATACCATTCACATCAATAACTACGTCATACTGGCGTCTTTCCTGTTCAGCGTGGGCGTGATGGGTGTGTTGTTCCGTCGGAATGCCATTATCGTGTTTATGTGCATTGAGCTCATGTTGAATGCCGTGAATCTGTTGCTGGTGGCATTCTCTACCATGCATTCTGATCCGGGCGGACAAGTCATGGTGTTTTTCATCATGGCCGTGGCGGCGGCAGAAGTGGCCGTTGGTTTGGCCATCTTGGTAATGATTTATCGCAATATTGGAAATACTGATATCAACTTCCTCGATAAACTGAAAGAATAATCACCGTGGAACAACTCGTTTGGCTCATACCCGCCCTTCCCCTTGTCGGATTCCTCATCAACGGAATCGGTAACAAGGCTATTTCCCGTGGTATGTCTGGGATGGTAGCCTCTGCTACGGTGTTAGGTAGCTTTGTGCTTTCTGTGATACTCTTCACGCAGCTGGCCGGTGATGCGGATTTGGTGATCAACCAAAAGCTATTCACTTGGATGGCCACCTCCTCCATGGAAGTCGACTTCGGATTCATGGTGGATCGTTTGTCCATTGTGATGTTGTTGGTGATCACAGGTGTGGGTTTCCTGATCCATGTGTATTCCACCGGATATATGCACGACGAGCCGGATTACGCACGCTATTTCGCATATCTCAACCTGTTCGTATTCTTCATGCTGTTGTTGGTGCTTGGGTCAGGCTACTTGATGATGTTCGTAGGTTGGGAGGGCGTAGGACTTTGTTCCTATCTACTGATTGGCTTCTGGTTCAAGAACAGTGCTTACAATGCTGCTGCCTCGAAAGCCTTTATCATGAACCGTATTGGTGATTTGGGATTCTTGTTGGGCATGTTCCTGATGTTGCAAACTTTCGGTTCGCTCTCATACGATAAGGTAATTGCCGGTGCTTCCACCATGTCGATGGATACACCCGTGATGACAGCGATTGCGTTGTTGTTATTCATTGGTGCCACGGGTAAGAGTGCGCAGCTACCGCTCTACACCTGGTTGCCGGATGCCATGGCAGGTCCAACACCCGTTTCCGCACTGATTCACGCCGCTACCATGGTAACGGCAGGTATCTACATGGTAGTACGCTCCAACGTTATTTATGTGTTGGCCCCATTTGCCTCTGAAATCATCTTAATCATTGGTATACTCACATCTTTGATGGCTGCTTTCATCGGGCTAAAGCAAACGGATATTAAAAAGGTGTTGGCTTTTTCCACAGTGAGTCAGCTCGGACTCATGTTCGTGGCTCTCGGCTTGGGTGCTTACAAGACGGCTTTGTTCCATGTGGTAACCCATGCATTCTTCAAAGCATTGCTATTCCTTTGTTCGGGTAGTGTGATTCACGCCATGGGCGGAGAACAGGACGTGCGTAAGATGGGTGGTTTGAAAAAGGCCTTGCCCATTACTCACATTACGTTCCTCATCGGCACCTTAGCCATTACGGGCATTCCTCCGTTTGCCGGCTTCTTCTCCAAAGATGAGATCATGGCTTCGGCCTTTGCTACCAACGGTTGGATCTTCGCATTGGTTTGTGCCTGTGCCTTGTTGACTGCCATTTACATGTTCCGCCTTTATTTCCTCACCTTCCACGGCGAATTTAGGGGCACCAAGCATCAGGAATCGCATTTGCATGAGTCGCCGACTTCCATGACCTTTCCGCTCATTGCCCTTGCAGTGCTTAGTACGTTGGGTGGATTCATTGGTATGCCGGAGTTTATGCATGCTCCCCATTTCCTATCTGGATTCCTCGCGCCAGTTACTGCCATGGCCGACTCCTACCACTCGTTCCATGTATCCCACACGTTTGAGTATATACTGGTAGCATGCTCTATTGCGGTGTTGGCGGCGGTGATATGGTATTCGCATAATCGCTATGCCGTTCAAAAGCATGTTCCTTCGGATCCTGCAACATTGAGTGGATTGCAATGGGTGTTGCACAACAAGTTTTTTGTGGATGAATTCTATGACGCCATCATCGTTCGTCCTTTGCGCTCGGTTTCCAACCTCGGTTATCGTTGGATAGAACAGGGCCTCATCGATGGTTTGGTGAACGGCATTGGATCTGTCTCGAACGGATTGTCCGCCTCCATGCGTTTCCTCCAATCCGGCAAGATCGGATTCTACATGATCGCCATGGTGATCTCGTTTATTGTCTTATTCTTTATCAAAATGTTCATTTAACCAGCCATGCAGATCCTGTCGCTGTTCATCGTTCCGCTCGTAGGCATGTTGCTGGTAAGGCTCATGCCCGACAGCCGCAAGGCCATGTGGGCTGCATTGGCTGTTGCGCTGGTTTCACTGGGTGATGTATTGGTGAAAATGATGTCGTTGGATCCCGCTGCCGGATACCAAATGGTTTTCGATCAGTATTGGGTGAAGGAATTGGGCATTTCATTTTATGTTGGTGTGGATGGCATCGGTATGCTGATGGTGTTCCTCACTGCACTGTTGATGCCATTGATCGTATTTGCTTCCGCCGATCGCGACATCCATGATTTCAGGAATTTCTACTCGCTGGTCTTTATGATGCAGGCCGCCTTGTATGGTGTGTTTGTTTCTTTGGATGGATTCCTGTTTTACGTGTTCTGGGAATTGGCACTCATTCCAATTTGGTTCATCTGCCTGTTGTGGGGTGGCAAGGAACGCGTCAAGGTTACCTTGAAGTTTTTCATCTATACGCTTTCTGGAAGTTTGCTGATGCTGCTTGGCATCATTTGGTTGTGGTTGCAAACACCCGACACGCATTCATTTGATATCAATTCTTTCTTATCACTGAGTCTTACCGATTCCCAACAGTCATGGGTGTTCTGGGCATTCTTCATCGCCTTCGCCATCAAGATACCTGTGTTCCCATTCCATACCTGGCAACCCGACACCTACGTTTCCGCACCCGCTACGGGTACCATGTTGCTTTCGGGCATCATGTTGAAGATGGGATTGTTTGGTTTGATTCGTTGGGTGTTGCCGGTTGTTCCAGCTGCTGTAGATGCCTGGGCATGGTTGGCAGTGGGCCTCGCGGTTTTCGGCGTAGTATATGCCGCCATCATGGCCATGGCACAAAATGATTTTAAGCGCATGGCAGCATATTCTTCGATGTCGCACGTGGGCCTGATTGCCGCTGCGATTCTTACGGCTGATGCCACAGCGGTACAAGGCTCAGCCTACCAAATGATCAGCCATGGTGTGAATGCCATCGGCTTGTTCTTCGTTGCCGAGATATTGCAGCGCCGCTTCGACGATCGCAGCATGAATGAAATGGGTGGGTTTGCACATGTGTCGCGTCCGTTTGCGATCGGTTTCATGGTAATCCTCCTCGGAAACGTGGCGCTGCCACTCACCAACGGGTTCGTGGGTGAATTCCTGATGCTGTCGGGAATCTATAATTACGGGGCATGGACGGCAGCCTTCGCCGGGTTATCGGTAATCCTGGGAGCCGTTTATATGCTGAATGCCTACCGCAAAACAACTTTGGGAGAAGCATCCGCTGTTGCCTCATCCTTCACTCCGCTCACTAACAATGAAAAGATAATGTTGGTCGTAGTAGGAGCATTGATCATCATCGGAGGCATTTACCCTAAACCCTTGATGGACCTGGCGGGTCCGTCATTGGATGCCATTACATCAAAATCGTTTTAACACAACCGGAACGAACCCATGAATATCCTTATAGCCATAACGGCGGTTGGCGTACTGGCCATGCTCTCGGAGATCCTGAATTTCCGAAAGCTGTTGTATCCAATCACCCTGTTGGTCATGTTGGTGGCGCTTGGTCTCACCGGCATGGAGTGGTCACAAGGTGTGCGTTACTTCAACGACATGTTGTACATGGACAACTATGCCGTCGTCTTCACCGGCATCATGGTGTTGACTACGCTGCTGTGGTTCATGATGAATGAGGGTTTTCTCAATGGCAATCCACGACAAGCTGATTTCACCGCCATCGTTGCATTTGCTTTGGGTGGTGCCATGATCATGGCTGGCTTTGCCGATTTAATCATGCTGTTTTTGGGCGTCGAGATTTTATCCATTGCCATGTATGTGTTGGCCGCGTCCAATAAGACTGAACCCCGTTCCAATGAAGCTGGCTTCAAGTATTTCCTGATGGGCGCCTTCGCTTCCGGATTCCTGTTGTTTGGAATCGCTTTGGTCTATGGTGCTACCGGACATTTCAATTTGCGTGAAATCGCCACTGCGGTTGCTTCAAACAGTATAGGACTTTCATCCATCTTCTATGGTGGCATCTTGATGATCATAGCAGGCCTTGCCTTCAAGGTGGCCGCTGCTCCGTTTCACTTTTGGGCTCCCGATGTATATGAGGGCTCACCAACACCCTTCACCGCATTCATGTCAACCGTGGTGAAAACGGCCGCCTTTGCTGCATTCTTGCGCTTGTTCTCTACCTGTTTTGCTTCGGTTGCTGATTGGTGGTCGCCTGTGTTAGCCATGCTTGCTGCACTCAGCATGGTGGTGGGTAGCATCATGGCACTGCGCCAAACATCATTCAAGCGACTCCTCGCCTGGTCAGGTGTGGCCAACGCCGGTTATATGTTGATGGCGATTACCTCCCTCAATGAGTATTCGACCACGGCGTTGGTTTTGTATGCCGCGGCCTATTCAATCGCCTCCATTGGTGTATTTACCTTGGTATCCAATATGACCAACGCCGGTAATGAAGAGATTTCATCGCTTCACGGTTTTTCTAAAGTGAATCGATTCCCCGCGTTGGTGGTTACGGTCTTGATGTTCTCCATCGCCGGTATCCCACCATTGGCGGGATTCTTCGGTAAGTATGCCATCTTTGCCGGCACGTTGCAATCCGGTATGGGTTGGTTGGCGGTGGTGGCTGTGATCAGCTCCGCCATCAGCGTTTTCTACTACCTCAAAGTGGTAGTGGCCATGTACCAGTCGTCTGACCGCGAAGCCGTTCAATTGGAGTTCACACCTGGTCAATCCTTGGTGCTTGGACTCGTTTTGGTGTTGGTTATTGTGATGGGCCTGGCTCCATCGCTTGTTACAGGCCTCCTTTAAGCATTAACTTTCTCATGTTGATATCCACTGGCATGGCCATGTGGTAGAGTGGTTTGCCTGTTTACCTTTGTTGGAGATGACTCCTGTTTTCCAGAGTAATTACCCGCTGAAGTCGCTGAATACATTCGGCATGGATGTGCGTGCCAGGCAATTTGCTGTTTTTAATAATGAACAAGAGTTGGTGGACTTATTGGGGGGCGTTCAAAATGATCCCAATGAGGTGTTGGTTCTGGGAGGTGGAAGCAATATCCTGTTTACGCAAGACTTTAACGGAGTGGTGTTGAAGGATGAGATTGGCGGCATGGCCGTGGTGGAGGATGGTGGCGATGAGGTGTTGGTGCAGGTGGGTGCCGGTGTGGTTTGGCATCACTTGGTGGAATGGGCCATCTCTCAAGGTTTGGGTGGCATCGAGAACCTTTCATTGATTCCGGGTACCACTGGTGCTGCTCCGATACAAAACATCGGCGCATATGGTGTTGAATTGAAAGACGTTTTTCATTCTTTGGATTGCATCAGCAAAGCTGATGGACGAAAGCATACTTTTAATTTGCAACAATGTGCTTTTGGCTATCGCGACAGCGTTTTCAAACGTGAATGGAAAGGGAAGATGGTGATTACCTCCGTAACGTTACGTCTTTCACGAAAACCCGAAATCAAAGTCTCTTATGGCGCCATTACCAATGAACTGCAGCGTATGGGCGTTACTGCACCCGGCATAGCCGATGTTTCCAAAGCAGTTTGTAATATTCGCCGAAGCAAGTTGCCTGATCCAGCGGTCTTAGGCAATGCGGGTAGTTTTTTCAAGAATCCTGAAGTGTTGGCGGATCAGCATGAGCAATTGAAGCGCGATTTTCCGGATATGGTGTCCTACCCCTTTGGAGTCAACACCTTCAAGTTGGCAGCCGGTTGGTTGATTGAGCAGTGTGGATGGAAAGGGAGGATAGTAGGCCATGTGGGATCACACAAGGACCAGGCATTGGTTTTGGTCAACTATGGTGGTGCCAGCGGTAGTGAAGTGGTTCAGCTTTCTGATGAGATCCGTGCCTCGGTAAAAGCCCGTTTCGGGGTGGCAATCGAGCCTGAGGTTAACATCATTTGATACCCGCAATCTCAACGAGGGCTTTCTTGGATTCCTCGTTACACGATTCCAAGTTTCCTACCAAAGGACCTGCGGTATTCAAGTCGTTGTTGATGGCACTTCGTTCAATGGCTGCACACATTTTGGAAAGTCGTGATGCGCCTACATTCATGGCTGATCCTTTGAGTTTGTGAGCCGCCTTGGCCGTCATGGTGGCATCACCTGATTGATAATGCTTTTTGATTTCTTCAATGGAACCCTCTGCTTGTTCCATGAAAAGCATTACCAGTTTTACCATGAACTGGTTTT
This sequence comes from Bacteroidia bacterium, assembly GCA_049431185.1. GTDB lineage: Bacteria > Bacteroidota > Bacteroidia > AKYH767-A > OLB10 > JALRAP01. The sequence continues at coordinate 9,279 of JBMTLM010000018.1, forward strand.
GTGAATCACTGAGCTGCCTCAATCGTTCAATGGCTGCCATGTCAATCAACTCGGATGAATCAGTGGAGTGGGAGTCGGCGCCAGGTAGGAAATCGGTCGAGAGGCTACTGCTTGGGATCCTGTTTCTATTGAATTGTTCGCCGTATTTAATGAGCAACCTTCTGATGTCATCAATGGTTACCGGTTTCGATAAATAATCGATCATTCCAGCCTCCACACACTTTTGGCGGTCACCGTCCATAGCGTAAGCGGTCATTGCCACGATTATGGGCGGTTGTTTGCCTTCCGGCAATTTCGATATGATACTCTTGGTGGCATCAATGCCATCCATGATCGGCATTTGTACATCCATGAAGATGATGTCATACGGACGCAACGAGGCCAGCTCCACTGCAGCTTGTCCGTTTTCAGCCATGTCGGGTTCATAACCCAATCGTTGGAAAATGATACGGGCCAGCGTTTGGTTCACCGTGTTGTCTTCCGCAATGAGGATGCGCATGGGGTAATCGGTGGAGAGATGCTCCAGCATGCCTGCGGCTTTTGACTCACGTGGCGGCTTGGGTGAACTGGATTGAACATGGCTGCTCTCCTCCTGGTACACGTGCTCTTGTTCCAAGGCTGGTTTCAATCGAATGGTAAAGGAGAATACGGATCCTTGTCCGGGTTCGCTTTCCACCCAAATACGGCCTTTCATGCGGGCTGCCAACCGTGCACTGATGGATAATCCCAATCCGCTACCGCCGTATTTACCATAGGTGGAGGGATCCGCTTGGGTAAATGATTCGAAGATCTTCTGGGTTTGGTCTTCGGTCATGCCGATGCCAGTGTCCGAAACATCAAATTGTAATTCCCAATCATCTTGCTCGGTTTTGTGTCCGCTCACCTTCACAGAGATCTGTCCGTCCTTAGTAAACTTTACAGCGTTACCCACTAGGTTTACCAATATTTGGCGAATCCTCGCTTTGTCACCGATGAAGTAGGAGGGAAGAAACTCATCCACCTTATAACTCAGCTTGTCGCCTTGTTCCTTCGCTTTCAGCGATACGATGTTGAAGGTGTCGAGAATGCAAGAGCGAAGCTCAAAGGGTTTGTCTTCAAACTCCATTTTACCCGATTCAATGCGGGAGTGATCGAGGATATCGCTGATGACGGACAACAAGGCTTCGCCACTGAGGCGGATGGAGTCGGCAAACTCTTTCTGCTTTCCGGTCAACTGCGTGGTCAACAACAACTCGGTCATGCCCAACAGGCCGTTCAGCGGTGTACGGATTTCATGGCTCATGGTCGACAGAAACTCCGACTTTTCCTTGGTGGCACGTTCTGCGGCCTCCTTGGCTTCCATGATCTCTTGTTCGTGGTTCACCCTTTCGGTGATGTTGCGCATGTGAACCGAAACACCGCTGATGGATTGGTCGTTGGCATGTATCGGATTCAAGGAAATTTCGAAATGATTCGCGCTGTTTTCAATGTAAGTGAAAACCTCTTCGAAGCGCACTTTGGTGCCGGCAAGGGCCTGTGTCACCTTCGGTATCCAGGAATCCGATTGTTGTTCATTCAAGTACCATCGCAAGTCGTCGTTGGTAACCGGGGTGTGCCCCGTACGATGCATGAACTCCTGTTCGCATGCCGTATTCATTACGGTGAAACGGTAATTGAAATCAATGGAGAAAATCGGATTGTCGGAATTCTCCACCACGGCTTGTACGTTCGAAACCGCTTCCGTGAGTGCGTCGTTGGAGTGCACATATCCGGAAACATCCAAGGCGGTGATGGTATATCCTTTGGTGGATTCATCAGCCAGCGGACGCATGCTCAATCGCAGATGGCGCGTTTTACCGTTCTTATGGATGAAGCGGATTTCCTTTTCCACTTTTGCATTGTCGGGATTCAAAATATGTGCTTCGAACAAGGCCATGTCCTCTGGATGCAGCATGCGGGAAATGCCCAATGCTCCCATTTCTTCCACATTGTAGCCGGTTGCCTTACAAAACCCCTCATTGGCGCGGAGGATTGCTCCTTGGAGATCGATGGATACCACTGCCACCGATTGGCCATCCGGTTGTTCATACACCATGGATGTGGCGGTATGTGACGATGAAGCTTTTTTGCCAATGCGAATCATCACTTGATCGGACCCGTCGAATAAATCCTGAAAGCGGTCGAGGTGCATTTGTATGGATCCGAACAAGGGGTCTTCGATGGTATAGTTTTTTTCAAATCCCAAACCGCTGACGAGGTAATCGGATATTTTCAACCACACGGCAGAAGGTGTGAGTTCCCTCAAATGCCGGGTGGCATGGTTTTCATTGGGCTCCAGGCGCAGGATATCTTGCGCATTTCGGTTGATCAACACCACCTTCCCATCAAGGTCGCAAATGATGATGCCTTCTTCAGTCAGGTTCAGGTAATAGCGGTAACGCATGGCGGTTTGGAGGGTTTTCCCTTCCATGCTCTCGGCCATTGATTCACTGGAGAACCGGCAGAACACAAAGCGATATTCGGTTCCCAGATCCTCACACTCCAGTACCGAACGGAATGTTTCCCCGTTGCTTTTACGGCATACCACCGATTTAGTGGATTGGCCGTTGGAGGAGGCCAGTTGCTGCAAGTCATCTTCGGTGATGCCTTCCAACATCGACAATAAGCCGTTTGAAGACGTTGGCGTTTGTTTGTCGAGCCCGAATTGCTTGACGGCCCTCCTGCCGGCATATCGAATCACGCAACCGGGCATGGATATCAGCATCCAAACATCATCAGTGGTGCCAATAAGTCCTGTTGCAATCAGTTTTTGATCATCCTCCTTGCGTTGACGGCCTAAACGCAGGTATTGCAATACGCCTGCAGCTGCAGAGGTGGCAATGAGTGATCCGAAAAAGAGTTGTGTTGGAATGGATAACCCTGATGTCTGACCGCTGATGTGTATGACGATGAGCGCGAGGAATAACAAAACGTTATGCGTGACAATGTAGCGCAGTGCCGCCATTTGAAAAGTGGAAACCAAGGAAATCACCACGATGAAGATCATGGCCGGATTCTTGTCCGTGATGTCCCACATGAATAATACCGCAAACAACGTGTTCAAAATGAAGAACACGGATTTCAGGTGTCCGTGATATTTTCTGACAAATGTTGAAGTGTACGTCAGACCAATGATTAGCCAAGCACTGGTTCCGATCAATGCTCCGCATAATAGCATCAACATTGGTGCCGGTTGCTGGGCCATAAACAGGAAGCCACACAACCATAGGTAGGTTGCGCCAACAATCGCCAAAATGGTCCGAGTGAAGGATAGTCCCTCGGTTTTGGCTCGTTCTAATGCCACGTTTATGTTGATGTTACGTTGCACTGTTGGTCTTTGCGATGGTTAAATATTTATTTAAAATACTGAATTACAATATGTTATATGGGAACACGAGGGGACGTAGTTCACCCCGGTTTTTTCCTCGCACTTTTACTTGAAAGCTACTGAAAATGTTGCAGTTCAGCCCAATTTATCCAATCTCGACATCAAGAAGGAGGCTAATTCCTTTACATAGGGTTTTGAAAAATCAAACCTGACACCTGCTGTTTGGTATACGGTTCCCATGTCAGCCGAATAGCCTAAACGCAGTGCGTTCAGGTATTGTTGGATGGTTTGTTGAGGGTCGGATACATAGTTGCGCCAAACTGCCATGGCACCCAACTGTGCGATACCGTATTCGATATAGTAAAAGGGATATTGAAAGAGATGGATCTGTTTTTGCCAAACGTGATCGAATGCTTCCTCATAACCGGTATGGTCGATGATGGATGAAGAAAACATTTGATGGATGCGATGCCATTCGGCTTTTCGCTCTGCTGTGTTATGTGTAGGGTGGGTGTAAATCCAATGTTGGAACTTGTCGATGGCGGCAATCCACGGCAAGGCAATGATCACCTGCTCCAGCTGCTCCCTTCTTGCATCCGTGAGATCTTGCGGGTCATTGAAAAACCGTTCCCAGTGCTCCATGGAGATCAGCTCCATCGACATGGATGCGAGTTCGGCTATTTCTGAGGGCACATTACGATAGGGCACATAATCCAAGTCACGCGTAAGCACGGAATGAATGGCATGGCCGCCTTCATGTACCATGGTCGTTAAGTCGATCACTGAGTCAGCGGAGTTCATGAAGATGAACGGCACTCCTGTTTCGTATAACGGGTAATTGTAACCACCGGGTGCTTTGCCTTTCCTGGAGTCAAGGTCTAAAATATGAAAGGATTGTCCGGGCGATTGATTTTTCTTGAATGCCTCCAATTCAT
>JBMTLM010000019.1:0-13525 GCA_049431185.1 Bacteroidia bacterium
TCCAATGCATTCACCATGTTGGTCAAGGCCATGTCGTAATAGTTTTTCTTGAACCCCGGCGTGTCTTTGTATTTGTCGAGGTAGTTCACATAGAAAAACAATATGGAGTCGGGGTTGGATGATTGAATGAATTTTGAAGCGGCTGCATCAACAAGTTTGATCTTGCATTCATCCACGAATTTTGAAAGATCGTAGTTTTTCAAGAAGGATTCATAAGATGCAATGTCGTTGACGGTTTTGGCCTTTTCATAGGTGGACTTTGCACGTTCAAAATAACCAACCCAATCCTGGGCAATTTTCATCAATGGACTGGCTGGCCTGTCTTCAATAAACAAAAGAAAACCTAACTCATCACCACGACTGAGAGCCCTTTCAATTCGGATGGAATCCGCCAATGAAATGGTTTTAATATGGGATTTGGAATAAGGATGCTCGCGAATTAACTTTTCCAATTCATTTAACGACCGGTCTGAATAGTATTGTTTCGCCAATCGATCAATGGTATTTTGGCTCATCCTCATGAAAACATAACCGCCTTTGATTTTTTTTTCAAGCTCAGCCATCTCAGAATCAAAATCTGGATGCGTTAATTCCACCGCCAGATATTTTTTCTTCAAATTGTCGAAAGTGTAAATAAGCGTTGTGCCAACGGCTCGCCCTAGGTCTATGTTGTCCTCTATTGTTTTGGCAGAGAATCCGCTCGCATTGGATTTGATCGTAATGGTTTCGTCTTGATCATTCTCAACCATGTAACTTGTTTGAATATACTCGCTAAGCATTAAGCACTTGTCCCAATTCACAAACAAATATTCCTTGTTTTGTAAATCTTTGAATTGGGTAACGGTAAATTCCCCGTAACGTGGTGTTGGATCCTCGATGGAGCAATGATAAACCCTGTATATGTCATTGCCATTAATAACTTCAGGTCCCAGCTTATCACCTTCAACAATCCGCTTATATGCTTTTTGGATGTCTTCCACGTCCACAACGTTCTGCTGTCCAAAAGCTGCCAGTGGAATCAAAATCACCGTCAGGAGCAAGCTGCCAAATATTTTTTGAAAACAACTCATGAAAACAGGGCGTTTGTATTGATATTCAATTGAATCCTAAACCACCGGGTGGCGGGCATTGCATTTAACACCCTAAAATTATCGCTTTTGTCGATTTATTTGAAATTTTCATACCTCATCCACCTCAATCAACGGCTCCTTGACAATTTCCTTGTTGTGTTTTTTGTTGTTGATGGTGAGTAGGATGGAGGGCAGTAAAACCAAGTTCGTGACCAAAGACATGATCAGTGTGAGCGAAATCAAAATGCCCAATGCGGCCGTTCCACCAAAGCTGGAGATGGAAAAGATGATGAAGCCGAAAAACAGAATCACGGTCGTATAAACCATGCTGAGTCCGGTTTCCCGGATGGCGATATTGATGGCATTGACAGCGTTGCCGCCGAGTTTTTTCAATTCTTGGCGGTACTTGGTGAGGAAGTATATGGTTCCATCTGATGTGATGCCAAATGCGATACTGAAGATCAGGATGGTGGAAGGTTTGAATCGGATATCTAGAAAACCCATCACACCCGCGGTGATGATGAGTGGAATGAGACATGGTAGCTTGGATAGAATGATGATCCTGACAGATCGGAATAATGCCATACCTACGATGGAAATCAATAAGATTTCGATGATTAGGCTTTCAAATAGGTTGTATAGCAGGTAATCATTGCTTCTCAAGAAAACCAAGCTGTGCCCGGTAAGATTGACATTGTATTCCTTGGGGTCGAAAATCCGATCTACCTCCGGCTTCAACTCAGCCATCAGTGTTTTTGTTTTCTCGGAACCAATATCCGCCATTTGAAAACTGATGCGGGTACGGCTACGGGTGCTGTCGATAAACGAACGTAACCGCTCATCCTGACCACTGAAGGTTCCGTAGTATTCCGACAACCCTTTCAGCTGCATCAATCCTGGTACGATGTAATGTTTTTTTGCCCCTCCCTGATAGGCTTGGTTCGAGAACTTGATAGCCTCTACAACTGAAACCGGTTTTGAAAATTCTTCATGTTTGGCAAAGGCTGATTGCAGTGATTTGATCTTGTAAAGCGTGCGTGCATCATCAGCAAACACACCATCGGGCTTTTTGGTGTCAATCACCACCTCGAAAGGCAATACGCCTTTGAAATGGCGTTCGAAGAATTTAAGGTCTGTATAGATGGGGTCTTTTTCTGGCAAGTCATCCACTACGAATCCGATCACGCTGATCTGCAGCATGCCGATCACACCAATCAACGTCAACACGGTGGTGGTGATATAAACCGCTTTGCGGCGCTTGTGTACCAAGTGTTCCACCACCGACAAAATACGGTTGATGCGTTTGCCTTCTAGATGCTTGGTGTGCCGAGGTTTTGGTGGGGGTAAGAGGAACAGAATAACCGGCACTAAAATGAGTGTCACCAGATAGGTGGCCATTACGCTGATGGCGGCCACTACTCCGAATTGCACGAGCATTGCGCTCTCGGTGAAATACAAAACCCCGAATCCGATGGCGGTAGTGATGTTGGCCAGAAACAAGGTGATGCCAATGGTCTCGATCATCCGTGAGAGCGCCTTGATGCGATTTTTATGCATCACGTACTCGCTCTGGTATTTATTGATGAGGAATACGCAATTCGGTATACCGATCACCATGATCAGCGGCGGAATGAGACCGGTGAGAACCGTGATCTTGTATCCGAACAACTGTAGGATGCCCACAGACCAGATCACACCGATGATCACAATCACCACACTGAAGAACACGTTCATCATCGAGCGGAAGAACATCCACAGGATCAGTGCGGTGATACCGATGGCCAGCAGGAGGAACAACGTCATCTCGTGCGACACCTTGGCCATCATTTGGGTGCGGATGAATGGCATGCCCGAATAGTGCATGTCGACCTTGTGCTTGGTAGCAAACGCGTCGGTAAGCGTGCGCACTTTATTCACGATTTCAATGCGGCGTTTTGAATCAAGCGAACCTTTGTTGAAGGTGATGGCCATCAAGGTGGCATGGGTTTCCTTGTTGTACACAATGCCTTCGTAGAAGGGCAATTGCTTGAAAATTTCATGCAGCGAATCCACGTCCGCTTGCGTTTGCGGCACGCGCTTGATGAGCGGGTCGAAGTCAAACTTCCTCAGGCTGTCATTACGCACCAAGTTGTAAGAGGTAGGCACCGACACTACATCCTTGATGCCCGGAATGATGCGGATGGCTTTACTGAGATGATACCAGTCGTTGAATTTGTTAAGCGTGAAGAAGGAGGAGTCCGCGAATCCGACCACCATTACATTGCCATCGCTGCCGAAGTCTTGCTTGAATTGCTGGTATTCGATGAACGATGGGTCATCGGCAGGCAAAATTTTCGCGAACTCGTAGGAGAGTTCCATCTTGGATGCCTCATAGCCCATGAACCCTGTGCCAATTAAAACGGCCAAAGTGAAAAGCAACTTATTTCGCAGCAGCAGACTCGCGAATCGTTTGAACATTATTGGGGTTTGAGTAGATGGGTTAGTAGCCTCGACAGGAATCCCTGCCTGCCGGCAGGGAACCTGTATCTGTTCAATCTTTAAATTATCTCGTCAATCTAGTAGCCTAGACAGGAATCCCTGCCTGCCGGCAGGGAACCTGCATCTGTTCAATCTTTAAATTATCTCGTCAATCTAGTAGCCTCGACAGGAATCCCTGCCTGCCGGCAGGCAGGGAACCTGTATCTGTTCAATCTTTAAATTATCTCGTCAATCTAGTAGCCTCAAGGTCCCAAATATCTAACTTTTTTGTGGAGGATTTTATTCGGATTGTTGAATTTTATAAATATAATTCACAGATTATTAAACTGTTATGAGATAATCCTCACAGCTTGACCACTTTTTTTGTTTCAACAAATGAATCGCTTTTTATCGTTACAAAATAAATTCCTGGAGGGTACTTTTCTAAGTTCAGTGAGTAACTATAAAATTGTTGCGTGGCAAGTTCAATTTCATTAATAGTCTGACCTGATATGTCAAATATCGAAATGGAGTTGATTTTTTCAGTACCTGTAACCGTTGTGTAATTAAAAACCGGATTAGGGTAAATATTTACCAGGTATTGTTTTATCGGTAATTCGCTGATTGCTGTTAATGTATCGCAAATGCTTCCTGATAGTGGACCCAACTGGTAATCTGGATTATTTGGTAAGCCAATATAAGTTCGTTTACCCCCTAAATAGAAACTGAAAGGCTGAAAACTACAAGAAACTCCTAATGAATCAGGAAGATTAATTACACTTAAATTTTCATTAATATAATTCCGGATACTATCAGGATATGGATAATATCCCGCCTGAGTATCATCCCATGCACAACTAAGATATATTTTTCCATCATCCATTCGTTTAAGTTTTCCAACATTAATCGGTATAGAACCAGCCCACAATGTATCTTTTGTAGAACTAATATTTGGGTTGTTCAAGTCATATTGAAATAAATACCCGGTATAATCGTAGGAAGTTACATAAAGCTTACTTATGTCATTCGAAAATGAAACCCCCCAGTACATTGGATAAGGTGGGGCAAAGGGATCTTGTTCTATGGTTACCGGACTGCTTAGTTGGCCTGTGCATCTGTCGAAATCAAAAACTTCTATTACACCAGTTAGGCATGCAAATGCTAATTTATTACCTGAGGGAGAAAAATCAATTTGACCGCCACTAGTTCGATTAATTGATCCAATTGTTTGCTGTGAAAAATTTGTAATTCCAGAAGGTGAAATTAAATATTGGTACCATTCACTATTACCACCTCCGGTTAAGAAATCAGATTTACGAAAAATCAGCCACCAGTCTCTTCCATTGCCATGTTTTACCGCAGATAGACAATCCACCATGTTAAAATTTTGTAATTGGATATTTTTAGTTATCACTGCACCGAGACCACCATCCAGTGTCATATCAATAACTGAGTAAAAAAGTCCCTTATCAACATTAGTTCCGATTCCCCCTATAGAAAACAAATAATAAAGGTTTATATTACCTGGATCAGGTAATATAATTAATTCATGATACCATCCGCCACCCATGATAGAATCACCACTTAACATAATTTGATGATTGGCATTAAAAACCAGTGTAGTTCTAAAGGTTGGTTGTGCCGCCCTGGTTTCTGCGTAAAATAAAAGATTCCCAAAACTATCCGAAATAGAAGCACAGGATCCTCTGGTGTCCAATCCGGTAGCAAATGAAACAGGCGCAGTCAGGACAGAATAATCAATTCCTGCACTATCTCCAAAGCACCAAACACTGTTTCTGTTTTGAGAATATCCCAATAAATAGAAGCAACAAATTATTGCTGCTATTATGAATGCCTTTGTATCCATGATTGCAACAATAAATTATTTTATTACAGTAAAGTTAGTTTTAAAGATTTTCTCGGAATCACCAATGATTTTCAGAAAGTAGATGCCATTCTTAAAATTTAATAAATCAATTTCAACCATTTGAAGGCGAAAGTTCTGTTTAAATACCAAACGATCATAACAATCGTAAATTTCAATTTCATTATATGTTGTTTGAAGTTCGGAAATAAATAGTTTATCGGTTGCTGGTTTGGGATATACTTTTATTATTTCATTAGCTTTTATATGGTTTATTGCATCAGGTTTCATAACCCGTAAACTGATTTCGGGCGAATGATATTCACGGTCTAGCATAGCAGCTACATCATATACTGAAATGCCGGCGGTTATCCAATGTTGATAAAATATGTATTCAAGACTTAAAGTATCTCCTGCAGTTGGAGCAATCTCCTTAAATATTTTTTCAATAAGTACTTCATTTACTTTTTTGCGGGAATATTCAATGTTGTTAGTATCAATTACTGTTTCATTGATTACAAGTGCCGTATCAACCAGATTGGAATCAAGGGCTGTTGCTACTTCAGATAAAATACCAATGTTAGTTTCACTCATGTTGTCATAAAATAATTGAAAAGATGCGTCGGAAGTTAATCCTAGTGTAAGTAATGAATCGTTTTGCTTTAATGTTTCAAATACAATAGTCTTTCCAGCATAACTCATTTCGCTCTCATAATCAATATACGTTGCTGAATCGCCAACTACAGCCCCATATCTTTCATCTCTGTTAAATCCACCAAGTAAATGGCTGTTCTCACAAGGAATTCCGACTTGAGTTTGGTTTGGTTTTGGATCAATGAGAAACGTCAAAAATGGACGCGGACTCAATGAATTTGTTGCGATATCAGCACCTTGATGATACCAAGTGATTAGTCCGGGCACTAAAGGCGTTCCACTAACTTTTAAATGATTTGCAGGATCTGAATGATTCCAATTATTATCCCATGGTATTCCTAGGTTAGGATTACCTGAATTAGGTTCACCCTGCGTTGGTAATTTTGCACTAAGTAATTCAATTGCTTCCTCATATTCATTCATTTCATTATTTTTTAATTCTGTCCCCGGCATCCCGGTACAATCTCCTTCAAACCTCATAGCCCTGCCAAGATTCGTAAGTACGTTGCAACCAATATTTGCATTCAGGGTATGTTCAGCAACAATCCCTCGCAAATTGGCATCAGGTGATGGATCGTCGTTTGAAACAACGTTGTTTAAAACATCCGCATCGCTGCATCTCTGTAACCAAATTCCATGATGAAAGTCAGTTAAGGTGCCCGATCCTAAATTGTAATAAATATTATTAGGGAGAGATACAACACCACTTTCATCAAAACCACCTACGCGTAATCTATTTACATTCAATGCATGTATTCCATACCGGGCATCAGTTATTACATTGGAAAAAATAGAGATTTTGGAACCTGTTGATGTGGGATTCTGCGCATCAATTGCTGTTCCATAGTAGTTACCTGTAGCGGAAGTGTTGTATGAACTAATATTGTTTTCATAGATTTTTATTTCTGGGCTATCTTTGGCATCATGCCCAAAGTTGTAGAGGTAAATGCTCCTATTAAATGCATCGATAGTATTGCTTCGTATACTAATGGTTTTACTTAAGTTACTTGAAATATTAATGTCATAAAGTCTTCGGTTTACACCAGTTACTGAGTTGAAAGTGTTCGTCCTGACGGACACATTGTATTCCCCAACAATTTTAACTGCTTGAAAGTTATTGTCAAACACATTTATTCGTCCATTTTGAGAAGAAGGAGCTTCAGGATCTGTTCCGATAATAATCTTCCTGTCATTGTATAAATTGGCTGAAGTTGCAAACACAGCTGTTCCCAGGTCGCGATCGATCATATCGGTATAATAACGCTGAAATTCCGAAAAATTATTGTTGCGTAAATCAAAGCTGCTGTTTCGTGCCCATACTCCGTACTGAGCTTCAGAAAAATTATTGTCATTTCCTGTTCCTACTCTGCCTATCCGTATATTTAAAACGTTATCAAGCTCAATACTTTTCCATGTTTTTTCAGGTGTAAATACTTTCAGGTTCGGACAAGTAAAGTTATTACCATACACATTTCCATTTGTTCCCGGTTCTGATTCATTAAAATAATTCTTTAAAGCAATGTCTTTAAAGTTATTTATAAAATCATTATTTAGGATACTGATCACAGCACTGCGTGAAGCATCCACCGCTACCGTTGCATCTGAAATTCTATTTCGCATATTTACTCCGGTTCCGTCAATATTTAAGGTGGCGGCTTCATCAGCAACAATGAATCCGTTCCAAAGGAAATTTCCACAGGTTGAAAGGGAACAAGCCTCTGTAACGTTTAATGTAACTTCAGGATCAACGAAAATCCTTGAGTTTTCCCCCATTGTGATGTTACAGGCTTTTAATGTCAGTATATCAGGATCGTTTCCAATAGCCAGGGTTTCATCAATATGAAAATTTCCATTTATAGCAAAACCTGAAGGAAACAGTGTTCCCTCCAGGTTTAATCCGTCCCATACTCCTGGGTAAATAGCATTCAAATCCACTAGCCAGTCTTCTGTGTTATCATATTCATGAGGCAAAACAGTTTCAGCGGAACTAAACCCGTTTATTTCACAACATGTAATAAAGGAAATGGAAACTGTTGCTGATGCTGAACATCCGGAATTGGGATTAGTTACGATGATGGTATAATTTCCCGGCAAGGAGGTATTTGATAAAATACAAACCGAACTGGTACTCACAATATTTTGTTGTGGATCCCTCCATTGGTAAGTATAAGTTACCCCTGAAATTGGCTCATCAAGAATAACATTTAGTTCGATGTTATGACTGGTATTATCACAAAGTATCCCCTGCGGTGGATCAATTTCCTTAATAACAGGATCAACAGTTACATGAATTGGATCAAGGTCGTTTGAAACAAAACAGGTTCCGTCAGTAGCATATAACACAATATCATCTGTTTTCTCTAAAGAAAAATTTACGGGGTTGCAAAAATTACAATTTAATCCACTTGTTGGTGTCCACAAAAAAGCTTCATCGGGATAAATTCCGTCACCTCCTGTCAGAAAAGCCTCAATATTTATTTGTTCGCCAGGACAAATAGAATAACTGCTCTCGCACGGATTGGAATTAAACGTTATAGAAGGAGTTGGATAGACCGAAATATTAACGGAAGCTGTTGCAGCAGAATTATCAGTAACAGTAACAGTCAGTGTCGCAGGTGCTAAAGAAATCTGGGTCCCAAGAGGAAATTCAACATAAGCAACATTGAGAAAATCAGGATCCTGAACAATATTTATTGCACCTGTAATACCTGAAGCCGAGTAGCTGAATGAATACGGTGGCGTACCATGCGATGCAATTACTGAAGTGCGGGACACATCCGTTTCACATGGTTCCGGTTCCACCAGTTCAGGAGTATTACAGACTACATCATCACTTGCTATGATTGAAAGTGCGGTTGATTTTATACCTCTCACCCTGAGAATCGAATATCCTGGAAGTATAACAGTGCTGTTACCGTTGGTAACATTCAATCCTGTTCTGACAAGAGTAGCCTGACCCAAAGCATTGTTTGAAATAATTGAACCAATTGTTGCATTTCCTGTCACATGATAAAACGGATCGCCCTCCATAATTTCATATTCATATCCTGAGTAACTACCAGGCATGATATCAGAAATAGTGAACTCATAATCTCCTATTTCATGGAAGTTAATAATGACTGTTTCGTCTGCGTCTGTTTTGGTAAACCTATATCCGTAAAGAACCGGATGATTATCGCCTAAATAATCGGGATCAATATTTACAGGCGGATTACTGCTGATAGTAAAAGTTAGAGGTTCAACCGAAGTTGCGTGTTTCATCGCTTCGCCAACCATGGTCATCGCATTTCCGATTGCGGTTAGTTCCCATTTATTTGTTAAAAGAGAGCTTAACGGGGTTGAGAATCCGGAAAAATCAAATCCATCGGTCATCGCGAATACATTTGACCACACTGCATTGCCCACCATGGTATGCATATTGATTTTGGTGATGTTTTCATCTTCCAGCCAGTTTAAGGTCATGGCCGCAGCAAATAAGCCGGCAGCCCAGGTTCCATGAATATAATAATCCCCTCTGTCAAATAAATTGTATTCCGTAATCCAGGTTTGCTTTCCTGCATTTTCAATATCCAGCAATTCGCTTTGTTCAAGTTCATCCATAGCAGCGAATGGACGAATCAGCATTTTTCGCAACATACATAATGGTACCTGATCATTAGGATAGGGAGGAGTATATTCAAAATTTTGCGTTACGTTTGCGCCACAATTAGGGACTACTCCTTCAAATAAGTTAGTTCCTCCTCCCAAATAAACATGAATAGTCACCGCATCAATATATTGTCCGTCAGAATTGGTCGCAAATTCATTCAATAAGTTCTTCAGCCATAATCTACGTCTCCCCCAATCATTTTCATTAAAAGATGCACCTACAGCTGCAATATTTAAAACGCTTCCTGCAAAAACTGAGGCCGTCTTCAATTTTTTAGCCCATTCCATAGCTGTGTAGGAATAATCAGGAACTGATGGGAATTTAATTAAATGATTTTCTTCCTGGGAATAATACTCGTTTCCAAGTTCAATATTTTGTACCGGTATGTTTAATTCCGATGCATGGTAAAGCATGCCTAACTGATAGTTGTAATCGGACGTTAAAAGATTCATTGTAAAAAGCGGGGTGCAGCCACTCTTCATAAATGAACGTTTCATTTGCCGCAAGCGATTATCTGGTTTTTCGATGTCGTAGCTATACGTAGGGTCATACCAATTATTCTTACGTCCTTCAAAACTTGGCGGGAAAACCAAATTGCCTGGTATTTGCTTGAAAAAGTAGCCTTTTCTCCAATCCCAATAATTTCCTACTGTTCCACCGGGATAACGGATGTTGCAATTGCCAATAGAATTCAGTTGTAGGTCGTTTGGTACGCCTGAAGTACTAGAATTCAAAGAATTCCATCCCTGACCGTCATCAATCGTATTAGTACCATTGAGCCCGTAATACTCATCAGGCAAATTCCTGGCAGAACCTAAAGTTACATCAACTGGGGTTTGAGCCACTAGTTGCGCTTTAAAGAAACAGAACAAAAAAATGAATGTGGTAGAAATTTGTTTCATGAGAAGAGTATTTTGATTGGATACTGATTCAAACTAGGATGTTGAATAAATCAATACCCCAATTGCATAATCAGTCATTCAGCCAAATTATTAAAAATGAATATAAAACCTAATCCTTATGAACGGAAAGTCAATATAAAAAAAGCCCAGCCGAGTTAGATTTCGACAGGCTTTAGTAGCCTCGACAGGAATCGAACCTGTATCAAAAGTTTAGGAAACTTCTATTCTATCCATTGAACTACGAGGCCAGCATTTCTTTTAATTTTTCTTTTCCAAACCCAGATTTATAGTGTTTTTCTTTTTCCCGGGCTTTTTTCCAATCTTCAAACTCTTCTACGAGGACCAAATTCCATGGACGTAGACCTTTTGTATATCTGTTTTTCCATTTTGGTGATCTTTCAGTCGGGTTTCTAAGTCTTTAGTAATTCCAACATACAAGTCACCATTTTGCTCGCTTTTTATTACGTAAAGGTATTTCATTCCACTAATTCAATCTCGAAGAGATGGTATGTATTTTATCCGCCAACCAGGAATCCCTGCAGGGAACCTGTATCAAAAGTTTAGGAAACTTCTATTCTATCCATTCCTGCCTGCCGGCAGGCAGGGAACTACGAGGCCTTGATTGTCAATTGTTTGTGTTTTGTGAGTTCTAACTAAAAAGGATAGCAAATTTAGCAAATAGACCTTGATTTCCCTTTATTGTTTTGGAAAAAGGGTGACGTGATAATATTGGTAAAACCTTAATTAAGGCTATGAATCCTCACCTCACCTCACTACCATTCTTCACCGCCAACGCAGGGCTCACGAAAACGAGTTTGCCGTTGGTATCTTCGGTCATCAGGATCATGCCTTGTGATTCGATGCCTTTGATTTTGCGGGGAGCGAGATTGGCTAGGAGGGTGACTTGTTTGCCTACTACCTCTTCGGGTGAGAAAGAGCCGGCAATGCCGGAAACCACCGTGCGCTGGTCGATGCCGGTGTCCACTAATAATTTTAAAAGCTTGTCGGTTTTAGGTACGCGCTCGGCCTCGAGTATGGTGCCAATACGAATGTCCATTTTCATGAAATCATCGAACGATGTTTCAGGCTTCATGGCTGGTAGACTTGATTCAGTCTCTGTTGCGGCTTTGGCTGCGGCAATGGCTTGCAGACGATCGATTTGTTTTTGGATGGCGTCGTCTTCGATCTTTTCAAACAACAACGCGGGCGCCGCCATTTGATGACCTGCACCTAAAATCGATCCTGGCTTCAAATCGTTCCATTGAGATGATGGCAGGTTCATCATGCCGCGCAGTTTCTCAGCCGTGTGCGGTAAGAATGGCTCCATCGCGTAAGCGAGCAATGCAGAGCATTCCAACGCCACCTGCATCACGGTTTTGGTACGCTCAGCGTCGGTCTTCACCAACTTCCATGGTTCGTGATCGGCGAGGTATTTGTTTCCGGCACGAGCAACTTCCATCATCAACGATAGTGCTTCGCGCAAACGGTATTTCGAAATGCTCTCGCCAATTTCAGTCAAGGCGCGTTGGAGGTGCTCCAACAATTCGTTATCGGATGCATGCAAGGGCCCAGCACCAGGCGTTTGGTTTTGATAGTAGTTGCCTGCCAACACCAAAGTGCGATTCACGAAGTTGCCCAACACAGCTACGAGCTCGTTGTTGTTGCGCGCTTGAAAATCCTTCCAAGTAAAATCGTTGTCTTTGGTTTCAGGAGCCGTTGCAATAAGTGTGTAACGCAGCACATCCTGCTTGCCGGGGAAATCCAACAAATATTCGTGCAGCCATACGGCCCAGTTGCGCGAAGTGGAAATCTTGTCGCCCTCCAAATTGAGGAACTCGTTGGCAGGAACATTTTCGGGCACCACATAATCGCCGTGTGCTTTCAAAATTGCAGGGAAGATGATGCAATGAAACACGATGTTGTCTTTGCCGATGAAATGAATCAATCGTGCATCGTTTTTCCAATAACGCTCCCATGTATCGGGCAGCAGTTCCTTGGTGGCAGAGATGTAACCGATTGGCGCATCAAACCATACATACAACACTTTGCCTTCGGCACCCGCTACAGGCACAGGCACTCCCCAATCCAAATCACGTGTCATGGCGCGAGGTTGCAAGCCGTCGCCCGTTTCGAGCCACGATTTGCATTGGCCATACACATTCGGCTTCCAGTCGTCTTTATGGCCTTCGAGGATGTAGTGTTTCAACCAGGAAGTATAATCGTTCAAAGGCAGGAACCAATGTTTCGTTTCCTTCTGCACAGGTGCGTTGCCGCTGAGCTTTGATTTCGGGTTGATGAGGTCGGTTGGGTTCAACGAAGTACCGCAGCTTTCGCATTGGTCGCCGTAGGCGCGCTCGTTACCGCATTTTGGACAAGTACCCTCAATGTATCGGTCGGCGAGGAATTGCTTTGCTTCCTCATCGTAAAACTGCATGGTGATCTTCTCAGTGAACTTACCCTTGTCGTAAAGCGTCTTGAAAAACGCCGCTGCCGTTTCGTGGTGTAGGGGAGAAGAGGTGCGTGAGTAGATGTCGAACGAGATGCCGAACTCCGCAAACGCCTGTTTCATCATCCCGTGGTATTTATCCACCACCTGCTGCGGTGTCACCCCTTCGGCTTTGGCTTTGATGGTGATGGGCACGCCATGCTCGTCGCTGCCGCAAATAAATTTCACATCCTCACCCACGAGGCGCATATACCGCACAAACACATCGGCAGGGATGTAACATCCGGCCAAATGACCGATATGAACAGGGCCATTGGCATAGGGCAGGGCGGCAGTTACCAGAACAGGCTTCACGGGAGTGGGAGGATGGTGTATATTTGTGCGCAAAAGTACTGATTTGGTGGGAAATGATTAAGGGTGACCGGTAACCGGTGACAAGCTCTGCCCTGAGCGAACCGAACCAAGGACGATATACGATATACG
>JBMTLM010000020.1:0-13072 GCA_049431185.1 Bacteroidia bacterium
GGCGAATGAAGCATCCGTGTAAACAGGATCCGAATGGATGGAACTGGTCAGGTAGGTGTTCAGGAATGCCGTCAAATCAATTTTATGTAGTTTTTGGGTCGTGGTCACAAAGGATTGGGTGAAACGTTCATTGGTGCAGAAATAGGTCAGCCCATCATCAGTGCCAATACCTTCCACCTGATGAAATGGCAGATTTAAACCGATTTTCCGCTTGTTTCCCAACTCGAATTCCTTGGCGGGATAATCATAAATCAAAAATAAAAACGGCTGCAATAGGGGCGAATACCCGCACAACACCACAATGCCCAGGGAGTCGACCATCGTGGCACCCGTTACCAACCCCTGTACATTCAGTTGAAACTTGCGGTTTGCAATATGCACACCGGGCGATTTGGACAAAGCGTACACCGTGGTGTTTTGCGAAGTCCACATCTTTGAAAACAAATAGATGCTGTCTGTGTCTACCACCATCGCCTCGCAATCAAAATCAGTGGCGTTGGGTCCGGTGGAAGTCACCGGAATCTGATCGGAATAGCTGAACCAAATGGTATCAACGACTGGTTGGCCTGCCCACAGGGATTGCTTTTCAATCCTCAATATCCTCAAATCCGTCCGGGCACCATTGCTGTTATTGCCAAAGTCTCCCACATAAAAATAATTGCTATCCGCAGTCAAATCCTCCCAATCGATGTTGGAGGCACCCGATACCGTAAACTGCTGCATGCCGGTGGTATCGCTCTTCCCAATGCGATACAAATGCACATCTGAATTGTCGTTGTGCGTCCAAACCGAATCACCATCCACAACGAGGCCAGATGATTCATTAAGGTAAACGGGCAATTCAATGCTTTGTAGCGGAGCTACGGTAGCGTTGCCATAGATACAGGAACCATCGTTGACGGTCGCACCAGCGTTGTAGTTGGTGGCCAATGGATCCGTGCAACCGGGAGTTTGAGACCATGAGAGATGGTGAGTTGCAAAGACAGATACGACGATGAAAACAATCCTTTTCATATAGGTGGTAAAGAATATCTTAAAACCTGGACGGATGTTTTAATCAACCCAAGGCCACGTCCAAAATCATCATAACGATGAACCCACCGATGAATCCCAGTACGGAGATGTCGGTGAATTTGTCGCGTTGTGTTTCAGGTATCACCTCTTCCACTACCACGAAAATCATGGCGCCTGCAGCGAAAGCCAATGCAAAAGGTAATATTGGTTGCATGTAAATCACCAGTGCGGCACCCAGCACGCCGGCAAACGGTTCAACGATGGCTGACAACTGACCATAGAAAAAGCTTTTCCGTCGACTGACACCCATTCGACGCAAAGGAATGGCCACTGCCAATCCTTCCGGAAAGTTTTGAATACCGATGCCCAATGCCAACGCAACTGCTGCAGGAATCATTTCCTCGCCCCCGCCTAAAGAGGCCGCACCGAACAACACCCCTACCGCCAAACCTTCAGGGATATTGTGTAGGGTGATGGCTAAAATCAACAAGGTGTTTTTGTGCCAACGCGTTTTCATTCCCTCGGTTTCACCTTCGCCGAAGTTGATATGCAAATGCGGCATCAATTTATCCAAGGCAAAAATGAATAAGGCTCCAAACAGAAAACCCACCGCCGCTGGCATCCATTCCAAACCCGGATAAATGGCTTCTGAATACTCAATGCTGGGAGCCAACAGCGACCAAAAACTGGCGGCCACCATCACACCGCCCGTAAATCCAAGCATCACATCCAAAACAGCTCGGTTAAACGACTTGAAGAAAAAGACCAATGATGCACCCACCGCGGTCATCAGCCAAGTGAATACCGTTGCAATCAAGGCCGCTTGAACCGGCCCTATTTCCTTGAAAAACGCAATGAGTTGTTCCATGGTGGTGATGGCTTGTGCAAATTAAACAATTAAAACGTGTAAAGTTTAAAGGCTGCTCGATCAAGGGCTGAAGCCCAAATAATCAGTAACTTGGTCGTCCCGTTATGCATTACTGGCTGGTAAAATCCGAACCCTTTGTGTACTCCTGGGAGGAGTTTGTACAAGATGGCGAAACATGCTGGAGTGGCGTTCGCAACTATTTGGCTCGCAACCATTTAAAGTCGATGCACAAAGGCGACATGGTCATGTTTTACCACAGCAATGAGGGCTTGGCTGTGGTGGGAATTGCCAAGGTTTCTAAGACGGCTTACCCCGATCCCACCATCGACGATGACCGCTGGGTGGCCGTTGATTTAAAACCGCACAAGCCTCTTAAAAATCCGGTCACACTCAAAACGATTAAAAACGAACCCCGCCTGAAAGACATAGCACTGATCCGCCTCAACCGACTATCAGTCATTCCCCTGACGGAGCAGGAATTTGACACCATTCTCGATTTATCCACCCGAAAAGCCTGAAGGCTACCGACTCTTTATGATTTCACGTTTCAAACTGACCCTGCTTACCCTTTTGGGCATATTATTAACCGTTCAAGTTCACGCGCAAAACACGGGAACCGTACGCGGCTTCGTTTACGATAAAGCCACCGGCGAATCGGTGTTGTTCACCAATGTGTATCTCAAGGGCACCACACTGGGTGCCGCCACCGACGTCAACGGCTATTACTCCATCACCAAAATTCCCGTGGGCAGTTATTTTCTTATGGTAACATCGGTTGAGTATGACACTCTGTCTACCCAAGTTGATATCGTGGCAGGAGAAATTCTTACCAAGAAACTGTATTTGGAAAAGCGGACCATCAGTTTAACAACTGTCAATATCTCTGCGGAGAAACAGGAAGCCAAAACTGAAGTCAAAGCATCGGTCACGAAAATCACTCCCAAAGAACTCAAACAGCTACCTTCCGTTGGAGGCGAGCCTGATTTGGTGCAATACCTGCAAGTGTTGCCCGGAGTGGTATTCTCCGGAGACCAAGGCGGACAGCTTTATATTCGTGGAGGCACACCTGTCCAGAACAAGGTGTTGTTAGACGGCATGGTGGTTTACAATCCTTTTCACAGTATCGGACTCTTTTCGGTTTTTGATACCGACATCATACGCAATGCCGATGTATACGCAGGCGGTTTTGGGTCCGAATATGGAGGACGTATTTCCTCTGTGATGGACATCAAAACACGTGATGGCAACAAGAAACGATTTGGAGGAAAAATTTCGACCAATCCGTTCGTATCAAAAGTGCTTTTTGAGGGTCCCATCAAAAAAGCAGCCAAAGAAGGAGATGGCGATGCCTCCTTCATCATATCCGGCAAATCATCCTTCCTTGACAAAACATCCAAGTCCCTCTACTCCTATGCGGGTGAGGACGGATTACCCTACACCTTCAACGACCTTTATGCCAAGTTCGTTACCAACAACACCAACGGAAGTAAATTGAATGTGTTTGGATTCAGTTTCAACGACCGGGCCAAATACGGAGGCATTGCCGATTACAAATGGGATTCGAAGGGATTCGGATCCAGCTTTGTAATCATTCCAGGGGGTTCCACGGTGCTGTTGGACGGAAATTTCGCTTATTCACAATACAAAATCAGCTTGGAAGAAGCCGTTGCCAGACCTAGGTCCAGCTTGATCAACGGATTTAACCTGGGTTTGAATTTCACCTATTTGTTGAACCGTGATGAAATCAAATACGGACTTGAAGCACTGGGGTTCAAAACCAACTATGAATTCACTGCCTATACAGGCAGCAAAACCGAACAAGAGGAGAACACCACCGAATTGGGTGCCTATGTAACCGGCAAGAAAATATTCGGCGAAAAACTCATTGTAGAACCTGGGGTTCGATTCCACTACTTCGCCTCCTTGTCTGAATTTTCACTGGAGCCTCGCCTTGGCATGAAATACAACGTCAGTAATGGTGTAAGGCTGAAAGCCGCTGGTGGATTCTACGCACAAAATCTGCTCAGCTCCTCCTCTGATCGGGATGTGGTGAATCTCTTCTACGGATTCTTATCAGGACCCGAAGTGCTGCCCGATGAATTTCGTGGCGACCCCGTGAATACCCGCTTGCAAAAAGCAACACACATGGTGGTGGGTGCCGAGTTGGATCTGCCATGGCATTTATCAGCGAACATCGAAGCTTACTTCAAGCGATTCAACCAACTATCGAATGTAAACCGCGATAAGATTTTTGACCCTGAAGACAATCAACCCGAAGCCCTCACCCAGCAGTATATTGTTGAAAAGGGAACCGCCAAGGGCATTGACCTCACATTGAAATACGATTACCGTCGATTATATATCTGGGCGGTTTACTCGCTAGGATTCGTGAACCGCCAAGATGAGTACCGCGACTACGTTCCGCATTTCGATCGCCGACACAACATGAATATCGTGGGATCCTACACCATGGGTAAGAAGCTGGATTGGCAATTTGATGTTCGTTGGAACCTAGGGTCAGGGTTCCCTTTCAGCCAAACGCAAGGATTTTATGAATACCTGAATTTCAGCGGCGGGCTTAACACAAATCCTGCACAAGAGAACGGATCCTTAGGCATCATCTACGGTCCATTGAATGAGGGCAGGCTTCCTTACTACCACCGATTGGACATCTCCCTGAAAAAGAATTTCGAACTCAGTGACAACAGTACGTTGGAAGCAACCGCCAGCGTAATCAATGTTTACAACCGAAAAAATGTGTTTTACGTGGACCGCATCACCAACGAACGGGTGGATCAGCTTCCAATCTTGCCGGCATTAGGCTTAAGCCTGACCTTCTAGCAATCAGCCACGCAATTTATCGAGGAGGGCACTCAATGTGGCAGCCTCCTCTTCACTGATCCCTGTGAGATGGTATTCCAAAATACCGATGTTTTTGTCGATCGAACCCAGCACCTCTAGTCCTTTTGCGGTGATGAACACATCCACTGCACGCTTATCTTGTTTGTTGGTTTGACGGGTAACAAATCCCTTTTCCAACAAACGATCCACCAACCGGGAAGCGTTGCTGCTCTTATCCAGCATCCGTTGCATGAGCAGATTCACCGTTGCAGGTTTAGGATGTTGGCCCCGGAGAATACGAAGGATGTTGAATTGCTGTGGCGTTAAATCATACGGCTTCAAACTCTCCGAATTCTTCATGTGCAACCACGATGCAGTATATAAAACATTCACTGCAGCCCTGTGCAATGCTGATTTGAAACTGACGGACTGGCCGATCTCTTTTTCAATATCCATGAATCATTCGAAAATAGCGCGGCAAAAGTACGGTGCCAATGGGCCGTTTCATCCAAATATTCCGCGAACGGATCAATTATGGAAGCGGAAGGCGGTAAAACAGCCCGCATTTGAATACGGGGCCATCCGACTTTAGGACCTCCTCACCGATTTGGTTACGGTTCCATAGGGTTCTGAAGGCTGAATGCCCTATTTCGGCGACAACCACCCAATTTGACACCAACCTAAAATCAGTATACAGGAAAAGTTGGTTATCGTACTGCTTTACATATCCACCGTCGGGCTTTCTGAATGAGCCGACAGGACTTCTAAAAAAGCACCCTGCATTCATTCGCTGAGAAATTCGATGTTGCAGCCGCATGTTGGAAGGCAACACTCCGAACATACGCCACGACTCTGAAATGCGCCAATCACATCCCACTAAAGGCAAAAAGTAAGCACCAAAAAACTCTTTGTTATAGTAGGCACCTAAGCGAAGCCAAATTTTTTGACCGAATCGCTTGGACACAACTACTGCAGCCCCGAGTTGCCATCCATCATCGACGAACAGTCTTGAATATCCATTGAACCGGTTGATAGCCGTCACCGAGAGCGTACGTGTAGAATCGGAAGCATAAAAAACAAAGTTCATGGGCAGCGACAGGCTTTCGAGCTTCCAAGGTTTTTGGAGCCCTGGACCTGACTCCAACCTTTGTTCGTAGGCAGGGGAAAATATCAATTTGAAACGCGGTGCCACATTGATGGGTAATCCAAGGGAAGCTGTGAATGACTGTTCACCTACCGAATCAGCATGGAAAGAGGCAGGTGAATTCCAGTACTGCACACCAGCCACATCGAAGTACGGCTGCGCGCATACAGATCCTGCAAACGACATCCACAGCAAACAAATCATCGGCAGAAGCCGTTGTAAACGGTGTTGAGTCCTAATTTTCAACTACTTAAGGGGTTATCATTTGAGCGTAAATATTTGTAAATTAGCCTTCTAATTCATTACCATATGGCTTACTTCAAAACTCTGAAATTAACTGCATTTTTGATGCTGTTCGCAGCATATTCATTTGCGCAGGATTTATCCTTTGTGATGGAAATCAAATCACCTAAAATGCCAACCGGCATGACCATGAAGGTAGCCACCTCAGCCAATAAAGTTTCCATCCAACCCGTCGGAGGTCCAATGGCCGCCATGCGCATCATCATTGATGGAGATGCCAAGAAGCAATATGTGCTGATGGAGAATAAAGGTGAAAAAACGGCCATGGTGGTTGATCCCTTTAGCAGCCAATCCAAAACCGCTGCCACCAAACCCGTGGTGAAACATACCAAGGAAACGAAAACCATAGAAGGCATGAAATGCACCAAGACCATCGTTCAGTCGGATGGCAACACCACAGAGCTTTGGCTGGCCAAAGATGCAGGCATCAACTACCAACAGTTCTTCAATATCTTCAACAGCACCAAGGGTACGCCTGGCGCATCTTCGCTCCTTCCTGATGCCTCCGAGATCAAAGGTTTCCCCATGGAAGTCTCTACCAAAGACAAAGCCGGTGAGGTAACCACCATGAAGATGAGTAAAATTAGCAAGTCAAAAGTGGACGCTTCCCTCTTCAGCCGCGCCGGTTACAAGGAAGTGGACATGACCAAAAAATCAAAATAAACTCCAAATATGGACCCCGACGAACGACGCATTTTTTCTTTTCGGTTCAACTTTTTAATCCATTAACACATGGCCTTTGAACTTTTACTCACGCTCATTCTATTGTTATTAAACGGATTTTTCGTGGCTGCTGAGTTCGCCATTGTAAAAGTCCGCAGCGCCCAAATCGATCTTAAAGCCAACAAAGGCAACAGGATCGCCGGTATTGCCAAACACATCACCGAACACCTGGATGCCTACCTGTCTGCAAACCAGTTAGGCATCACCATGACCAGTCTAGCTTTGGGTTGGTTTGGTGAAGAAGTGTTCTCGAAATTGGTGATGAAGTTTTTCGGCTTATTCTCATTGCATATCAGCCCGGAGTTCATGGAAAAAGCCGCTTTCCCCATGGCCTTCGGAATGCTCACTGTGCTGCATATCGTGTTAGGTGAGCTTGCACCAAAAACCATCGCCATTCGCCATCCGCTCTCCACTACCCTGGCCATTTCCTTACCGTTGCGTATCTTTTATCTCATCTTCAGTCCGCTGATCTGGGTACTCAACAACATGGCCAACCTGCTGTTGCGCATCATCGGCATCCCTCCCACCATCGGACACGATATCCATACCGAAGAAGAATTGCGTTTGCTATTGACGGAAAGTGAAGAAGGTGGCGCCATCAAGCAATCAGAGCATGAATTGATTCAAAACGTTTTTGAGTTTGATGACCGCGTAGTGCGTCAGATCCTTGTTCCGAGGATGAAGGTATCCGCCATCGATATCGATGAGGTAAACGATAAGATCCTGAACCAAGTGATCGAAGACCAGTACTCAAGGTTTCCGGTTTACAGTGATACGCTCGATAACATCATTGGCATTATTCACACGCGCGATTTGCTCAAGATTTTACGATCCAACAATTTCAGTGGCATCCGCGACATCATCCGTCCCGCCTTTTTCATTCCTGAAACCAAACGCATCAACGAGCTGTTGCGTGAACTGCAAACACAGCATATTCAAATGGCCATCGTGACCAATGAATTCGGTGAAACGGCAGGCATTGTAACAATGGAGGACATCATCGAGGAGCTGGTTGGAGAAATTCAAGACGAGTATGATGAAGAAAAGCCATCGGTGGAGAAGAAAAGTGAAACGGAATTCGTAGTGAACGCCCAAACCTCGATTTCGGATGTGAACGATTTATTGCCTATTGCGATTCCTGAATCAACGGATTATGACACCATTTCAGGCCTTCTCAACTATATTTTCGGACGCATACCGGCGGTGAACGAAAAACGTACTTTCAGCGGTTATGAATTCACCATTTTGAAAAGACTGAAGCATTCCGTTGAGACGGTTCACCTGCGTGTAACTGAGCAGGCGTCGGAAGATGAGGGCTGATGCGTCAGGCCTCTTGAACGGATTTGATTCCCTCCAACAACCGATTGGCCGCTTCCACCGAAGCGATTCCACTGAATGCAACCGATAATTTTCCGTTCTTCTCACTCATCTTCGCCCGCTTCGGATGGGTTTGCACATAGGTGATCAAATCTTTGAACACGCCAGATGAGTAAAAAGGTGACTCGGGATCAGAAATGAAGTACGCCTTGAAGGTGTTTGCCTTCAAAACAATCTTTTCGATACCCACCGCTCGTGCTTTCCAACGGATGCGTACTGCATTCATCAGCTCTTGCACTTGTGCAGGTACGGGACCAAAACGATCCCGTAGATTATCAATATAAGTAAGCACCTGTTGTTCGTTTTCCAATTCATCAATCTCCTTGTACAGATGCAAACGTTCGGTGATATTGGATACGTATTCAGACGGTATCAGAATCTCCAGGTCCGTATCAATCTGGCAATCTCCGGCAAAAACCGACATAGAGGACTCTCCATCATCAGTAAACAACTCCCTGAAATCCGAGTCTTTTAATTCACGAATCGCCTCATCCAGGATCTTGTGAAACATTTCATAACCAATTTCGGAAATGAAACCGCTTTGCTCTCCGCCCAACATGTTACCTGCTCCGCGGATATCCAGATCGCGCATGGCCACATTGAAACCACTGCCCAACTCGGAAAACTCCTCAATTGCTTTCAGACGACGCTTCGCCTCCGGCGTTAACACACTCAACGGTGGCGCCAACAAATAACAGAACGCTTTGCGATTGGATCGACCTACCCGGCCACGCATCTGATGCAGGTCGCTCAAACCAAAGTGATGCGCCTGGTTGATGATGATGGTATTCGCATTCGAAATATCAATACCTGACTCAATGATGGTGGTTGCCACCAACACGTCCGTATCGCCTTCAATGAACTTCACCAACACCCGTTCCAGTTCCTCCCCTTCCATCTGACCGTGTCCCACACCGATGATGGCATCCGGACACAGCTTGCGAATCATATCTGCTACCTGGTGAATATCCTGTACTCGGTTGTGAACGAAGAATACCTGTCCGCCGCGCGACAATTCATAGTCAATCGACTCTTTGATGATCTTTTCATTGAACACATGTACTTCCGTGGTTACGGGGTATCGATTGGGTGGCGGTGTGTTGATGACGGAGAGATCACGCGCACCCATCAACGAAAACTGTAAGGTGCGGGGAATCGGTGTCGCAGTAAGTGTAAGCGTATCCACATTCAACCGCAAAGCCTTGAGTTTTTCCTTCGCAGCCACACCGAACTTTTGTTCTTCGTCAATCACTAATAATCCAAGATCCTTGAAGCGGATATCCTTGCTCAGCAAGCGATGGGTACCGATGATGATATCGGTTTTACCCGCTACCAGATTTTGGATGGTGGCGGTTTGCTGAGCAGATGATTTGAATCGATTGAGGTAATCAACCTTGCACGGAAAATCCTTGAGGCGTTCGGAAAATGTTTTGAAATGCTGCAAAGCGAGAATGGTGGTGGGCACCAATACCGCAACTTGCTTGCTATCGTTCACAGCTTTGAATGCGGCCCGGATGGCGATTTCGGTTTTTCCAAACCCCACATCGCCACAAATGAGCCGGTCCATGGGATAGAGTTTCTCCATATCCTTCTTCACATCGGCCGTTGACTTCACCTGGTCGGGCGTATCTTCATAAATGAAAGAGGCCTCAAGCTCATTCTGCAAATAATTGTCGGGAGCAAACGCAAAACCTTTTTGAGCCCTGCGTTTGGCGTACAATTCGATCAGATCCTTCGCAATATCCTTGACGCGCTTTTTGGTTTTCTGCTTGAGGTTCGCCCATGTTTGTGTACCCAGTTTGTTCAGCTTGGGCTCCGTACCCTCCTTGCCGGTATAACGCGAAATCCGGTGAAGGGAGTGAATGCTCACATAAAGGATGTCGTTATCCTTATAAACCAAACGGATGGCCTCTTGTGTTTTCCCATTCACATCGATCTTCTCCAAACCGGCAAACTTGCCCACCCCGTGATCGATGTGCGTGACAAAATCACCCGGTTTGAGGCTGTAAATCTCCTTCAATGTCATCGCCTCGCTCTTGCTGTAATTTCGACGAAGTCGATAGCGGTGATAACGATCGAAAATCTGATGATCCGTATAACAAGCGAGTTTCAATTCATGATCGGTGAAACCGCTGTGAATGGAAACGTAAACGGGTGTGAAGTTCACTTCCTCTCCAGGCTTACGGGTAGGGATGTTGATGTCACGGAATATGGAGAAGATCCGTTCAATCTGCTTGGCCGTATCGGAGAAAATCACATTCCGGTATTGTTGACGCAGGTTTTCCAGGAAGGCCGACCCCAACAACACGAAATTCTTGTTGAACGGCGGCTGCACCGATGAATGAAAAGCGACCTCGGTGCGTTGTTCGAATTGGGCTTTACCTCCAGATTCAATGATGCGGAATTTCTGCAAGCCTTTCATCAACTCATCGGGTTGATTGAACACATCCACAGGCTTGCCCGGTAATCGTGCGTTGTCTTCCTCATCCTCTTGCTGACCTTCCACTTCTTGTTCCTTCATGGACTCGAGTCCCGATTGCATCACGGAAAACACATGCTGTCCATCCACCATCCAGATGATGGCATCCGCCGGCAGAAAATCCACAAAAGATTGGTGCTGCTCCTTCACCAGTTTCGATTGGACGTTTGGGATGATGGTGATGTGGTTCATGTTTTTCTCGGAGAGTTGGCTCACGGGATCAAACACGCGTATCGACTCCACCCGGTCGCCGTCGAATTCCATACGATAAGGCAATTCATTGGCGAAAGAAAATACGTCTACAATTCCACCTCGAACGGAATATTGTCCGGCTTCCATCACGAAATCGGTTCGTTCGAATCCGTGTTCATTGAGGAATTCTATGATGAATTCTACTGACAACGCCTCACCCAACCGTGCTTCTACGGTATTGGATTGCAAGACACCTGCGGTAGCCACCATTTCCTGAAAGGCCTCCGCATAAGTCACGACGGGTTTAGGGCTCTTGTTTTTGCCGATGTGCGTGAGTACCTCAGCCCTTAACAAAACACTGTTGCTGTCCGTAAAGGGAAATCGGTACGATTTGCGCAGAGAGGATGGAAAAAACAGGGCCGAGCGTTCACCCATGATGTTCTCCAAGTCATTGAGGAAATAGGCTGCCTCCTCTTTTTCAGGGAATACAAAAACCATGTGCGATCCCGCCATGGAAAATACCGAAGCTGCCACGAAAGCGGACTGTGAACCCGACATGCCCGTGACGTGGGTGCGACAATGGGCTTGATCGAGCGAAGCGGCAATGGTTCGAACGCGATCGGAGCCTTTATAAAGGTTGAGTATGTAGGAAAGATCCAATGAAAAGCGTGCTTAAATTGAAAAGTGAGTGATCACCGATTATTCGCCAGTAATTCTTCGGCCTTGGTCACCATGTCTACCGATCCGATGAACAAGGGAGTACGTTCGTGCAACGAGCTTGGTTTTTTCTCGAGTATGCGTTGTTGACCATCGGACGCTTTGCCCCCCGCCTGTTCAACGATCCATGCCAGCGGATTGCATTCATAAATCAAACGCAACTTACCAGAAGGAGCTTTCGTGGTAGGCGGATAGATGTAGATACCGCCCTTGAGCAGGTTGCGATGGAAGTCGGCCACCAACGATCCGATGTATCTGGATGAGTAAGGCCGACCGGAGGCCTTGTCGTCCTGCTGACAATAGGAAATGTAATCACGGACACCCTGCGGGAACTGCATCACGTTTCCTTCATTCACCGAGTAAATTTTTCCCGAAGATGGGATACGCATGTCAGGATGTGACAAACAGAATTCGCCGATAGACGGATCGAGTGTGAAACCGTTTACTCCAAAGCCGGTGGTATACACCAGCATGGTGGAAGAACCGAAAATCACATAGCCGGCAGCCACTTGCTGAACACCTGGCTGCATGAAATCATCTTCCGTCACATGTGCACTCGGATCGAGTCGTCGATATATCGAAAAGATGGTGCCGATGGATACATTCACATCGATATTGGAAGATCCATCCAGTGGATCGATACATACTACATACTTGGCATTTTTGGACACATCCGTGGAAATGGGAACGAGCTCTTCGTTCTCCTCCGAGGCTACTGCGCAACATTCACCACCACTGCCCAATGCTGCGATGAATTGTTCATTGGCGAATACATCCAGTTTTTTCTGCTCCTCGCCCTGCACATTGGAGGTACCCATTTCACCCAGGATGTCAACCAAGCCGGCCTTGTTCACTTCGCGGTTCACGATTTTGGCTGCGATGCCGATATCTCTCAACAAACGCGAAAGCTCACCTTTGGCATAGGGAAAATCGGCCTGGCGTTCGATGATGAATTGACCAAGGGTGGTCACACTCCTTCTGGGGGTAGTCATAACTTGAAACTTTGGTTCAAATATCGGAAAAACAGCCCTTGTCATCATAAACGACGGCGTTTTACGTTAGCCACCCTCGAACGTATTGCTAACTTTGCACCCTAAAAGTGTAATCCGCTGCCTTCTAACAACTTCGCAGATTGAGCCATTTTCAAAGATCCGCCATTGTGGCCGTAACCAGTGACCTGGCAACGGATCAGCGAGTGCATCGCAATTGCCTGGCTTTGATGGGTATGGGGTACAAGGTTTTCCTGGTGGGGCGACGACTGCCGAACAGTCCGGATATGAGTGGCCGTACGTATCGATTCAAGCGGTTGCAACTATTGTTTAACAAAGGGCCCCTGTTTTATGCCAGTTTCAATTTAAGGCTGTTTTTCTTCCTGATGTCGCATCGGTCACACTTGATTTTTGCCAACGACCTC
>JBMTLM010000021.1:0-12901 GCA_049431185.1 Bacteroidia bacterium
CCAGATTGCCACGCACACCGTGGGTTCGGGAGAAATACCCAACCCTGTAATATCCTTCGGGACTACCGTAATGAACGGTCACAGGTGGCGTGTTAAAAGATTATTCAGCTGCTGGTGCTTCACCTTCCTCAGCTGCTGGTGCTTCACCACCTTCGGCAGGTGCTTCAGCGGTGGCAGCAGCGAGCTTGGCAGCATTGGCTGCTGCTCGGGCTTCACGTACCTTTTGCTCGTCAGACATGCGCTTTTTGGCGTCTTCGCGACGTGCATTGGCCAGGTTGCTCACCTTGTCGCCGATCTTGGCGGCTTTGTCGGCTTCCCAAGCCTGGAATTTGGCATCGGCGGCCTCCTGGGTGATGGCCCCTTTGTTAACACCTAACTGCAGGTGGTGGCGATAAAGCACCCCTTTGTAGGATAGAATGGCACGACAGGTGTCGGTGGGCTGGGCTCCGCTGTGGAGCCAGTTCACAGCCTTTTCACTGTCGATTTCAATAGTGGCGGGATTCGTGTTCGGATTGTATGATCCGATCCTCTCAATGAATTTACCATCCCTAGGAGCACGTGCATCCGCCACCACAATGTGGTAATAGGCATAACCCTTTTTACCATGACGCTGTAATCTGATTTTAGCTGGCATTTGTTGGTTTGCTTAACTGTTAGACTTATAATATCCCCAATTCTCCAAGTTTTGGGGGCGCAAAGGTGCGAAATAATTGACTCTAAATCAAGTTTTTTCATTCCCATTCACCAATCAGGAGGCTTGAGCCCGCTCAAGGATGCTTAATGATCTGATATTCAGTTAACTTAAAGAGTCACTTAAGCCAATTGAATAATTGTGGATGACCGCCCTTGGGTAGTTTGTAAATCGGAAAACGGTACAAGTCCTCAAACCATTCGGAATTTTTATAGATAAAGTAGAGTTGTTCAAATGCCGATTTGGCGAACTCGGGCTCTGCGTTTCGTTTGGCTTCAAAACGGGATTTCAACCCCGGATCCTTTTGAAGAATCTGTGCCGCCATGCCGTCAAAGACATAACCTGAAAACCATTCCTTCTGCTGTAAGACGGAATCAAAAAATCCCCACGAAAACCAGGAGTCTGGAGCTTGGGGTTCCATCGTCTCAACGATATACCGCATGGCATTTTGATTGGTGGGAATGAAGTAGTCGCCGGCATACAACTGCACCGGGATCTTTTCAGACCTCACTTCAGTTTCCGAATGCACGAAATGTCCTTCATATGGTTTCGAGTTGGTTTTAAAAGTTCCTAAGACATACGAGTCCAACTCCAAAACCGTGTCCTTGGTTAACCGAAACATTTGCACTTTGTTAAGTCGCATGCGATCCGCTACCTCTCTCCACGCTTGAGGCAAAACATAATAGGAGGGAACCGTAACGGTAAGCGTGGGTGCATACTGATCCCAGAACGGAATCTTTTTTTCGAAAGGCTTCTTCCGATCGTAATACAACTGGTCCACACCGGTGACGGGGCTTGTTTGATAGTAATGCTCAAACCCCTTGAAGGGAATCATTGCTGTTTGCGTGGTATCGGCCTTCCAATCCAACACATGCGTTTCAGCGTTCAAGAATTGAAGACGTGTGGCTTTTCTGACATCGAGAATCTTCTCTGCATGATCACTGGAAAATCGGATGAACTCTTCCAATAATGCAAGGGTGGAGGAGACTCGCATTGGAAAAGGTTTCAACATGTGTGTTTCCGTAACGAATCCTAAGCTATTGAACAGTGCGGTGTATCCACTGGCATAACGGGGTGTTTCCATGAATCCGTAGATGCCATTTTCGGGAGGCGAATCGTATTTGCGGGTGTTCACGTACGGCGCCATCGGAAATCCTCGCTTGGCCATGTTGGCAAACAGGGCAGGAGTCATCGTGTTTTTAATGAATGCCCCGGCTTCGCCGCCTAACTTGTTGTGCTGCGTTGAAATCAAGGTCATGACGTGTTGGTAGTCGGCACCGTTGCTGACATGCGTGTCGATGAACACATCCGGATCCCATTGACGGAAAATCTTGGTAAATGACTTGGCATTTTCGGAATCGCACTTGATGAACTCGCGGTTTAGATCGAGGTTACGGGCATAGCCTCTGAATCCTTGGTTTTCCGGACCGTTTTGGTTGGCGCGGGTGCAGCATCCGCTGTTTAATGAACCATCGATATTATAGACGGGAATGATGCAGAGCACCACATTCGATGGCAATTTGTTCTTTCCCTGCAAAATATTTTGGGCCAAACGCACGCTGGCATCAATGCCATCGGGTTCGCCTGGATGGATACCGTTATTGATCAGTAGTATTACTTTTCCTTGATTGCGAATTTCAACTGGGTCGAATACCTGATCCGTGGAGATGACGAAAAGATGCAATGGTTTTCCAATGTCAGTAGGACCCTGTTCAAAAAGCTTCGCAGTTTCATGTTGAACGTCCAGGGATTGATAAATGGAAACAGCCTCTTTCCAACTCAACGATCGGTTGGCATTGTTGAGGGCCTCTACATCTTGGCCCAATACGCTATTGGAAGCCATGAGACATGTAAATCCCCAAAAGCAATTGAAAAACGTTGAACGTATCATCACGGCTTGAGCCATTTATTCAAAACCGTGCCAGCTACGTCATCTGGTTTGCGTACAAAGTCAGACTCCAGTTCCATATTGGGGTTGGAGCCTAAAACAATGGTGAAGTTCCGCATGGTGCCTGCCCGCATGACGCGCATCGTGATGGCATCTGTCGGTTTCTTAAACGCCAAATGATCCTTGACCAATCCAGGCTCTTTGCCATCCACATCCAAAATTTCATCATTTACATTCAGTCCTTGTTTCCAGGCGGCGGAACCTCTTTCCACATAGGATACCAGTAACTTGTTACCAGACTGGTTGAAGGTGACGCCTAGGTATCCGGTCGGTTCCTGCATGCCATCAGTCCTTTTGATCTCCACACCCGCCTTAGCCATGATTTCTTCATAGGGCAATCGCTCGGTTCCATAGATATACCGATCAAAAAAATCACGATAGCTTTTTCCGGATACCTTTTCAAAAGCACCCATCAACTCCTCATCGGTAACGCCTCTTCCAAGCTTCAGATAGTATTCGTTATACAAATACTTGAGGACGTCATCCATACATACGGCACCTTTGGAGTGGTGCATCAGGTCGATGTCGAGCAACATCCCCACAATGCCTCCTTTGGTGTAATAGGAAACCGTGGCATTTTTGGAGTTCTCATTAGGACGGTAAAACTTAATCCATGCATCAAAGCTGGATTCGGCCAACGATTGAATGGAATCACCTGGGGTATTCATCACGCCCATCAGGTTGTCCGTTACGAGAGCGAGGTACTCATCCCTGTCGTAAAATCCGGCGCGGTGCAGAATGTAATCGTCATAGTAACTGGTGAATCCTTCGAAAAACCACAATTGTGTGGTGTAGTTTTCATTTTCATAATCAAATGGTCCGAGTTGGATGGGGCGCAATCGTTTCACATGCCACAAATGGAAGTATTCATGGGCAATGAGACTCAAAAAACCTTTGTAAGTCTTTTCTTGCTCATAGCTGTCTTTGCGGGTGATCACCGAGGTCGAATTCATGTGCTCCAATCCGCCACCACCGGAAGGTACGTTGTGAACGATAAAGGTGTATTCCTTATTGGGATTCTCTCCATAGATCTTAGTGCACTCATCCACGATTTTCCAAAAGTCTGTCTTGATTTGCTCCCGGTCGTAGTTGGCCTTGCCTACCATGGCCACATGGTGCGGGATGCCTTTATAATCGAACGTGAACAGATCATGGTTGCCAATGATGATGGGGCAGTCGGCTAATTGGTCATAGTTCTCAGCAATTCGCGTCCATTGATTGGCACCGTAGGCGGGAAGTCCGGTAGAAATCTTGCTCCATTCAAACTTTGGGAAGAAATTCACCATGTACGGTTTGTTTCGGGTCTCTTCCGTGTACATGAAAAAGGATGGGCCGTTGATATAGGCCTGCTCCGCATCGATGAAACTGGTTCTTACGGTCAGTTCAAAAGCATACACGCGGTAACTAACCGTCACCGACTTCAAAGAGTCATTGTACACGCGCCAAACGTTTTTGCGCACCTTTTTGAACTTTGGTTTTGCGCCATCTGTAGATACGACCTTGAAACCCTCCACATTTCGCGTGAATTCCCTCACCATATAGGAACCTGGGATCCAAACAGGCATTTTCACATCAAAGGAATCCCTGGGCACATCCTTCAGGTGCATTTCGATCTCGGCGTAATGGCTGGAAGGGTTGGAGAATCGCACATCGAAAATGGTTTGGGCGCTGGCAGTACCCATACATCCCCAAAAAAACAGGTTCAAGACAGTGGTTAAGGCTGATTTCATACGGTTGTTTGGTAGGTTTTTCAAAGCTATCCGATATCTCTAAACACACAGTGGGCCTTGAGGTTTGGTTTTTAACAATCAGACTCCTGGCGCTTTTGGGCAGATGTTGTTTCGAATTGCATGAAATTTCTTTCCAAATCACGCTTTAAATTCCCTTGAGTTGCTACTATGTATTAATTAAAGAGCTGATAAACAATCTAATTTGTTTGTTTTTTGAAGTTTTGCTGCAATTTTTCTTACAAAAGGGACACCACCAAATGAAATGGCAATTTTCAACATTTCAGTGGGCATACATTTGTACCGTTGATCAAAAATTAAATAATGCCTATGGTTTGATAAATGGTTAAAATGCTCAATGACACCCATAAGGATGCCCGGTAGAGTTCGCTCGCCGGGCATTCGGGCTTTTGGTGGTTGTTGATTTTTCAACAACCTACCTCCTGCCAACCCAGTTACGTATCTTTACGAGGAGTGTCAACCAGCACTTCCTCATCCTTATGAACCGTTTTTCCCATTTGCACGTTCACACGCAATTCTCGCTGTTGGACGGCGCCGCCGATATCTCCAAGCTCTATAAAAAAGCCGCTGCCGATGGCATGTCGGCTCTGGCCATCACCGATCATGGGAACATGTTTGGTGTTTTTCAATTTGTGGCCGAAGCTTTTAAGCACAAGGACTCCAATGGCAAGCCTAAAATCAAGCCCATCGTGGGCTGCGAATTCTATGTGGTCGATAACCGGCATAAACGCACTTTTACCAAGGAAGACCGCGATCGCCGGTATCACCAACTTTTTCTCGCCAAAAACGAGGAAGGCTATCGCAACCTGACGAAGCTTTGTTCGCTTGGGTTTATTGAAGGGCTGTATGGGAAGTACCCGCGCATCGACAAGGACCTCATCGCCCAATACCACAAAGGACTTATTGCCACAACCTGTTGCTTAGGTGCACTGGTGCCACAAACCATCCTGAAGAAAGGGGAGGAGGAAGGAGAGAAGGAATTTCGCTGGTGGCTCGACATGTTCGGCGACGACTACTATGTGGAGCTACAACGTCACGGAATTCCGGAGCAGGAGCAAGTCAACCGTGTGCTGCTGAAATTGGCCAGCAAATACAATGTGCGCATCATTGCATCCAACGATTCCCACTATGTGGATCAGAAGGATTCCAATGCGCATGACATTTTGCTGTGCATCAATACAGGTGAAAAGCAAAGTACGCCCACTGCCAAGGAATTCGCCGACGATGAAGGCGCACCACGGGGAACCCGTTTTGCATTTTTCAATGACCAGTTCTTCTTCAAAACCCACGATGAGATGTCGGATCTCTTCAAGGATTATCCCGAAGCCATCGACAATACGGCGCATATCGTGGATAAGGTGGAGCTGTTGGATTTGAAGAAGGACATCCTGCTGCCCAACTATGAGGTGCCTGCCAACTTTCCCTCGCAAGACGATTACCTGAAGCACTTGGCATTTGAAGGTGCGAGAAATCGATACGGAGAAATCACCCCAGAAATCGAAGAACGGTTGAATTTCGAATTACTCACCATCCGCACGATGGGTTTTGCCGGATACTTCCTTATCGTGGCAGACTTCGTAAGAGCCGGTAAGGATATGGGCGTGTTTGTAGGACCTGGCCGGGGGTCTGCTGCAGGTTCAGCCGTGGCCTATTGTACCGGTATCACCAACATTGATCCCATCAAGTATAACCTGCTTTTCGAGCGTTTCTTGAATCCCGATCGCAAGTCAATGCCCGATATCGATACGGATTTCGATGATGATGGCCGACAGAAAGTAATTGAATATGTGGTCGAAAAATACGGTCGCAAACAAGTGGCCCAGATTGTAACCTATGGCTCCATGGCCGCTAAGATGAGCCTCAAAGACGTAGCGCGCGTACTGGATTTGCCTTTGGCCGACTCCAATGCCTTGGCAAAGTTGGTACCTGATAAGCCCGGCATTTCGCTCGACAGGGTCATGCATGCCCCGATTGAAGGCAACGATGGATTGAAGGAAAAAGAACAACTGGGTGCCGATGACATACAGAACATCAAAAAACTGCGTGAACTCCACAAGGGTGATGATCTTCGGGCCAAAACCATCACGGAGGCACTGATCCTAGAAGGTTCTGTCAGGGGCACGGGTATCCACGCCGCGGGTATCATCATTGCACCGAAAGATCTAACTGAACTGATTCCGGTAGCTACGGTGAAGGATTCCGATTTATTGATCACGCAGTATGAGGGCAAGGTGATTGAGGATGCAGGTGTCATCAAGATGGACTTCCTGGGACTTAAAACCCTTACCATCATCAAGACTGCCTTGGCGCTCATTAAAAAGCATCATGGCATCAAAATCGACATCGATACCATTCCGTTGGATGATGAAAAGACTTTTGCGTTGTATCAACGCGCCGAAACCAATGGAACGTTCCAGTTCGAGTCTGCGGGTATGCAGAAATATTTGAAAGAACTGAAGCCCGACAAGTTCGAGGATCTGATTGCCATGAACGCCTTGTACCGACCGGGCCCCATGGAATACATTCCCGACTATATCGCTCGAAAGCATGGTCGTCAGGCGGTTTCTTATGATTTGTCGGACATGGAAGAATACCTCAAAGAAACCTACGGGATTACGGTTTACCAAGAGCAGGTGATGTTGCTTTCGCAGAAGTTGGCAGGCTTTACCAAGGGTGATGCCGATACGCTGCGCAAGGCGATGGGAAAGAAGCAGATTGAGGTATTGAACAAGATGAAATCAAAGTTCATGGAGGGATGCCAGGCTCGAGGACATGAAGTGAAGAAGTGTGAAAAGATATGGACCGACTGGGAGGCCTTTGCCCAATATGCCTTCAACAAATCACACTCCACCTGCTATGCTTTTGTGGCATATCAAACCGCATACCTGAAGGCCCATTATCCATCGGAGTACATGGCATCGGTGCTGACGCACAACCTATCGAACATCGACAAGATCACCTTCTTCATGGAGGAGGCCAAGCGTATGGGACTCAAGGTGCTGGGGCCTGATGTGAACGAATCGGAGATGCAGTTTTCGGTAAATGCCAAGGGTGAAATTCGGTTTGGATTGGGAGCGGTGAAAGGAGTGGGTGAGGGTGCGGTGGAATCGCTGGTGGCAGAACGTACTGCTAAAGGACCATACAAGGGGATGCTGGATTTTGTTTCTCGTGTGAATCTGCGCAATGTAAATCGCCGATGTTTGGAGAGTTTGGTGATGGCAGGTGCCTTTGATTTTGATGCCGCTGCCCATCGAGCCCAGTGGTTTGAAAAGGATGCACGTGAAAACAACACATCCAATCTTGACAAGGCTGTTCGTTATGGCAATGGTCGACAGGAATCCTTACAATCGCAGCAGGTTTCTCTTTTTGGCGATGAATCAGAGGTGGAAATGCCCGCTCCTAAATTTGTGACTGCAAAGCAATGGTCGGAGTTGCAGAAGTTGCGCTTTGAAAAAGATGTGGTAGGCTTTTACTTAGCTGGCCACCCGTTGGATTCCTTCAAACGGGAAATGGACAGCTTCTGCAACATCGAGGTATCTGCATTATCGGATCTGCCGAAGTTGCGAAACAAGGAGATTGCTTTTGCCGGTATCGTGACCGCTGCAGATCATCGCATGACCAAGAACGGGAAGCCTTTTGGGGTCATGTTTCTGGAGGATTTCTCGGGATCTTTTGAGCTCGCCATTTTCGGTGATGATTATCTGAAAGTCAAAGGATTCATGGAAAAGGAGTATTTTCTGTATGTCCGTGCCAAGGTGCAATCACGTTTCGGCGACGAATCGAAATTGGAGCTTAAGGTTTCAACCATCAAGATGTTGCCGGATGTAGGCAACCAGATGGCCAAAAGCATATCTGTGTCGGTGGATTTGCACCACATCAACGACCAGTTGATTGAGGATATGGTGGCATTGTCTAAAATGCACGTTGGCAAACTCCCCCTGCGCTTTGTAGTCAGGCATGAAGACCAGAAAATCGAGATGGTATCCAAAACCGCCAAGGTGAATTTCACCAACGATCTGTTTGCCGACCTGGATCGGATACCGAATGTGAGTTACCGGATTGAAAGCTGACATATTGTCGCAGTTCCTGATTTGGTATCTTAATTGATAACTTCGCACTAGAAAATTTAAAACTCATTCATCATGGCAATTGAAATAACCGACTCCAATTTTGAAGAAATCGTAATGAAATCCGACAAGCCCGTTTTGGTGGATTTTTGGGCTGAATGGTGTGGCCCATGCCGCATGGTAGGCCCTGTGGTAGAGGAACTTTCCAAGGATTTTGAAGGCAAAGCCATCGTTGGTAAGGTGGATGTGGATAGCAACCCCGACATCTCCGTACGTTTCGGCATCCGCAACATCCCAACCCTGTTGTTCATCAAGAATGGCGAGGTGGTGGATAAGCAAGTGGGCATCGCTTCCAAAAGCGTATTGGCCGACAAACTAAACGCCATCAGCTAACCGTTATCTTAGCCACTCCATCCGCACCCATGCCAATCAATCAACAAGAGGTAAACCAAGTAGGGCACCTGGAGTTGTTGGCCCGGCAGGTGGTGGAAGGCTTTATCACGGGCTTGCACAAAAGCCCTTTCCATGGCTTTTCAGTCGAGTTTGCCGAACATCGTTTGTACAACACGGGCGAGTCCACACGTCACATCGATTGGAAGCTGTATGGCCGTACCGATAAGCTTTTCGTAAAACGATACGAGGAGGAAACCAACCTCCGTTGTCAGATCATCATCGACAACTCCTCCAGCATGCATTTCCCCAGGAAGGAAGAGCTTCCCAAAGGGACTTACAACAAAATCACCTTCTCAGTACATGCGGCCGCATCACTCATGCAGCTGTTGAAAATGCAACGGGATGCCGTTGGGCTCAGTATTTTTTCCGATACCCTCGAGACCAACACACCAGCACGATCCAGTACCATGCATCAAAAATTGTTGTTGATGAAACTGGAAGAGGCCATGGCGCAACCCGATGAGGTGGTAAAGGGTACCGCAGCTGCCGATGCCTTGCACCGCATTGCCGAATCGGTACATCGTCGCTCATTGGTGATCATATTCAGTGACATGATGGAGGGTGGTAACAGCGATGATTTGTTCAGTGGTTTGCAACACTTGAAATACAACAAGCACGAGGTAGTGCTGTTCCATGTGGTCGATAAAAAGCTGGAATTGGAATTCGATTTCCAGAATCGACCATACCGCTTCGTGGATGTGGAAACCGGTGAAGCGGTGAAGGTACACGCCAATGCGGTGCGTGAATTCTACTTGGAAAAAATGCGTGCCTACCGCAATCAGCTGATGTTAAAGTGTGCGCAATACCGCATCGACTTCGTGGAAGCCGACATCCATGAGGGATTCAACAACATTTTGCAGTCCTATCTCATCAAGAGACAGAAAATGGTTTGATGGCGCTTAGTCGTGTATCAGACTGAAGAGTCGGCTCCAGCGAATTTTTCCAAGGAAAGAACCTTCGGGATCGATGGATAGCCAGATGAACACCGCCTTGCCTACAATGTGATCTTCGGGCACAAATCCCCAAAATCGTGAGTCGGCGGAGTTGTGGCGGTTATCTCCCATCATGAAGTAATAATCCATTTGAAAGGTGTACTTCGTAGCGGGCTTTCCATTGATCAGGTATTTTCCGTTTTGTTCCTCCAAGGTATTTCCTTCGTATTTGGTGATGCACCGGCCATACAACGAGACCGTGATAGAATCCAGTATGATCGTTTGCCCTTTGGCAGGAATTTTCAACGGACCGAAGTTATCGACGTTCCAAGGCAAGGATGGGTTGCCATGGAAGACATAAGGTTCGTAGACACCTTTGGGTGCTATGAATTGTTTAACAGCCACCACATTGGGGAACTTGGTCATCTCCTTGGCTGTTTCCGCATTCATGAAATATCTATAGCTGCCTTCCAATTCACCTGGACCCGCCAATGTGGCTCCGATCTTGGATGCCATCTTGGGATTGATGCCGGATCCGTCGGTGAGCACATCGTACATGTATTGTCCGCCTTCGGGAATATTCCGTGGCTTGCCATTGATGGAAACGGCACCATCCACGATATTGATTTCATCTCCGGGAATGCCTATGCATCGTTTGATGTAATGGGTTTGCTTATCCACTGGACGATCATCCTCCATCGGATAGTTGAAAACGACGATGTCGTCGTTTTTGATTTTCTGAAATCCGGGAAGTCGATAGTAGGGGAGTTGCCACGCATCAGAATAGGCTTTACCGCCAATCACAGGTAATTCCTGATGAGCGAGTGGAAAAGATAGTGGCGTCATGGGCGTACGGGCGCCGTAATTGATTTTACTCACAAACAAGTAATCTCCCACCAATAGGCTTTTTTCCATGGAAGGGGTAGGGATGGTGAAGGCCTCCAACAAAAACGTACGGATGATGGTGGCCGCAACCACAGCAAAAACGATAGCATCAACCCACTCGCGTGTTTTGCTTTTGGGTTTGTCGCTTTTCTTCCAAAACTTGAGATTCATATGTGGATTTTTAGATTTTCTATTTAGAACCAAATAACATGTCTGACATGCCAAATACACCCTTCTTACCCAACAACCATGCTGCAGCGTTTACGGCACCAATGGCAAATCCATCCCGGTTGAATGCTTCGTGACCAATGCTGATGCGATCGATGGGGGATGCCCATCGTACCTCATGGATGCCCACCACACCGTCTAAACGTTCGGAATGGATGGGTAGTATTTGATCATCTAATTGTTGATTGTTTTCACTGAGTTGCCAGTTTGTCAAGAGGGTATTTTGGTCAATGATGTCATTGGCCAACGTAACAGCGGTGCCACTGGGTTTATCGATTTTTTGCAAATGGTGCACTTCGTGAATGGATGGATGATAACCAGGGTGTTTGGCAAGCCAATGAGCCAGTTGTTTGTTCAACTCGAAAGCGAGATTCATGCCGATGCTGAAGTTGCTGGCTGTAAACAAGGAGCCAAGATGCTGCTCAAAAGCCTGTTTCACTTTTTCAAATTGATCTTGCCATCCAGTGGTGCCGGTTACCACGGGTACTCCGTTGTGCAAACAGGTCATCAGGTTATTGACGGCGGCATCTGGTCGCGTGAATTCTATGGCTACGTCACAGGATGTCAAGACCGACAGATTTACGGCAGCGTTGGAGGATTCACCTGCAAGCGCAATCTCGTATCCTTGTTCCTTGGCAACGCGTTCCACCGCTTTGCCCATTTTCCCATATCCGATCAGTGCGATTTTCATGCTATTTGATTGAAAATTTGACACCGATGCCAGCATACATGTATGGACTGGCTGTAGGCATGATATTCATGGAAAGGTTTTCGTTGACATTGAAATCGAATAGATGGGCATCCACAGAAGCGTCGACAATATTCAGTAGGTATAATAGACCGGTGCCGATGATGCTCAGGTCACGGTTGCGTCTGTAAAAGTCCTTAAGCGTAGCTAAATCATTTTCCGAATAAATGCCTACAT
The DNA here is from genome assembly GCA_049431185.1 of Bacteroidia bacterium. Lineage (GTDB taxonomy): Bacteria > Bacteroidota > Bacteroidia > AKYH767-A > OLB10 > JALRAP01. Next base: position 11,878 of record JBMTLM010000021.1, read on the forward strand.
AAGCATCGGTGGTGTTTTCATCCCCATCCAGTCGTGCGCTGAAAGCATCCTTATAGATGTTGTATTCCTTGTTGTTGAATCGTATCGCATACGCCAAGCCAGCGAAACCGCCGTAGATGATAGGGATTTTCCAATACTTCTTGTTGTACGCTTGTCCGGCGCCAGGCAACAAAGCCGACATTACTGCGGCCTTTTTGGGTGAATGCGTGGTGGTTTGTAATTGCGCCATGCTTGGGGTTGTACCGCCAATGCAACAAATCAACAGCAAGAAAGTCATCGCCCAAAATGATTGATTCATGGCGATAGATCAATGGTCAAGCATGTCCAATAACCGATTCAAATCATCGGTGGAATAATACGAGAGAAGGATTTTTCCAGCGCCCTTGGCTCCTGATTTGATTTCAACTTTTGTTTCGAGCAGATTCTCCAGTCTTTTTTCAATGTCGCGGTAAGCGGGGGCATTGGCGGCTTTGCCATTGGTGGTGTTGGTGGATTTGCCTTTTTTACCTGGAGTGGTCCGCACCATTTCTTCCACTTTCCTCACGGAGATGCCTTTGGTCAAAATTTCGCTGAGGATCAAAAGCTGGGTTCCAACGTCATCAATGTTGATCAACGCACGCGCATGTCCCATGCTGATTTTGCCTTCACGGATGGCATCTTGAATCTTAGGAGGGAGTTTCAGCAAGCGGATGTAGTTGGTTACCGTGGTTCGGTCTTTTCCGACCTTGTCAGAAATTTCATCGTTAGAGAGTTTACACTCATCCATCAATCTTTTATAAGAGATGGCCACATCGATGGGATTCAGGTTTTCCCGTTGGATGTTCTCCACCAAAGCCATCTCCAACATCGCTTGATCGTTGGCGATTCGCACATAGGCGGGGATGGTTTCCAAACCAGCCATTTTGCTGGCACGGAATCGACGCTCACCGGAGATGATCTGGTATCGATCGGGTGCTATCTTACGAACGGTGATGGCTTGGATGATACCTTGGTGTCGGATGGATTCTGCCAACTCTTCTAAAGC
>JBMTLM010000022.1:0-12606 GCA_049431185.1 Bacteroidia bacterium
GCTTTGTCCTGCCGGTCTTTTTTTGAAGCACCGCTATCGCGGATGGCTTGTGTAGCCATGGATGAGCTGAAGCGCTCGTCCACACGATAAATAGGAATCGAAGGGAACAACGACTTTAACTTGGTAATGAACAACTCGATTCTGGGAGCGATGGAAGAAGGACGATTACGCATATCCTTGGGCTCTCCCACTACAAAGGCGGTGACGCCCTGCTCCAAAACACATTTTTTCAAGTAGGTCTCCAACTGAAAAGTAGCCACCGTCTCCAAAGGGAATGCAAACTTGCGTTCAGGATCCGAAATGGCCAATCCTGTGCGCTTCTGTCCGTAATCGATGGCAATGGCGCGACCTAGCATCGTGTAAAGCTAGGGAATATTCATGTCCAATACCTCCATAAGGTTGCAACAGGAATGGTTCTGAACTAAAAACGGTAAATTCGCCCCTACAATCACATCCCATGCAAGTTCAAGAAATCATCGAAAAAGCCTGGAACGACCGTTCACTGTTGGAACAGGCCGAAACACGATCGGCCATCGAATACACCATTGAGCAACTCGACAAAGGACTGATCCGCGTTGCCGAACCACAAAGTGGTGGTTGGATGGTTAACGATTGGGTGAAAAAGGCCGTGATCCTGTATTTCCCTATACGACCTATGGAAACTTTCCATGCCGGACCTATGGAATTTCATGATAAGATGGCTTTGAAGCATGACTATGCTTCCGCAGGTATTCGTGTAGTGCCCCATGCAGTGGCACGCTATGGCGCCTTTATCGCCCGAGGGGTGATCCTGATGCCCTCGTATGTGAACATAGGAGCGTATGTAGATAGTGGTACCATGGTAGATACCTGGGCCACCGTAGGATCTTGTGCACAAATCGGAAAGAACGTGCACCTCAGCGGCGGCGTAGGGATTGGAGGCGTGCTGGAGCCCGTTCAAGCCGCTCCGGTGATTGTGGAGGACGGCTGCTTTATCGGAAGTCGTTGTATTGTGGTAGAAGGCATGCGCGTAGGTAAAGAGGCCGTGCTGGGTGCCGGACTGACCCTGACCATGAGCACCCGGATCATAGATGCCAATAGCGGGGAGGAATTGCCCAAAGGATACATACCCGAGCGCAGTGTGGTGATTCCTGGCTCGGTAAAGAAACAATTCCCGGGAGGTGAGTTTCAAGTACCCATCGCGCTCATCATCGGACAGCGCAAAGCCAGCACCGATCTTAAAACCTCACTCAACGATGCGCTGCGCGATCATGCCGTAGCCGTATAAGCAATCATGATGCATCTCGGCCTCGATGCAAAAAGACTTTTGTTCAACCGATCCGGTTTGGGCAACTATGCCCGATCTACCGTAAGGGCCTTGGCACTGCACGCCCCTGAATTGCAAATGACCCTTTTTTCACCTAGGAATAAAGCGGATTGGATGGAGGATGTTTGTTTGAAAGGATTCGACAGCTCAGATCATTTTAAAAACGCTACACTGTATCATCCTTCCCATGCGATGCCTTGGTGGCGAAGCTTTGGAATGGGAAAAGCCGCTGCTGCACAAGGTGTGGAGGTATTCCACGGATTGTCCAATGAAATTCCCTTCGATCTTCCAAGCACGATCCGTAAGGTCTGCACCATCCATGATCTGATTTTCATCGATCAGCCGAATCATTACCCGTGGTTCGACCGCCAAGTATATCTCAAGAAGGTAAATCACGCATTGAAACATTCGGATGCCATCATCGCCACCAGTGAAGCCACCAGGGACCGTATCCTGTTTCACTTCCCGAATACACAAGCGCCAATCCATGTAGTATACCAACCCATTCATCCGATTTTCAAATCCGCCCGTTCAGCGCCATCGAACAACCCACCCTACTTCATCTACCATTCCGGTTTCAACCAGCGGAAAAACCACCTTCGATTATTGGAAGCCTATGAAAGTGTGATGCACAACATCCAACAGCACTTGGTGCTTATTGGCGTGAAGGGTGACACCTACGAACAAGTGAACGCTTTCATACAACGAAGCCATCTGAAAAACCGTGTGCAGATCATGACGGAAGTTGGCAACAAGGAATTGGCACACTGGTTACATCATGCCGAAGGATTCATATACCCAAGCATCACCGAAGGATTCGGCATACCACTAGCCGAAGCTGCGGCTTGTGGTTTAAGGGTCGCCGTATCGAATATACCCGTGTTTCGAGAACTTTCACAAGGGGGTATGATCATGTTTGACCCGTTGGACACTTCATCCATCGCAAACGCCATCATGTCTTTGGCAAAGCATGACCCTGATCAGGAATTAAAACAAGTCGGCTCCAGGAATCAAATCCTCGACCGCATCAACGATCAAAACATCGCTCATCAATTGTTGCATATTTATTCCAAGCCATCATGAGCCGCCGAGAACTCAATCCGGAAATGGCGCAAGAGGCACGAGACTGTGTAGTGGCCTTGCGCAAAGGCTCCATGGCCAGTTTCCCCTCCCCTTCCGGCTGGTGCACGGTGTGCGATGTAGCGGATGAGTCCGCAACCAAAGCGTTGCTCCAATCCGAGGAATTTTCGCATCATTGCTTACTCTTGGACCACGATGGTCGACTGGTACGTTACTATGGACAACTCAGCGAACCATTACTCAATCTGATTGAATTCACCGAAAAACCCTTACAATTCATTTTGAAGGGTGCCAGCCAGGCCGCAAAGCATTTGCCTGGCAACTTGCCTTTCATGATTGCCTCGGATGCCTTTTCCAACCGTGTATCCTCCTCATTTGGCAAGCCCCTGCTGGCTGCATTTGGCGAAGCCCCTAACGAAACCTTTGATAACATTCCTTGCCATGTGGTAAATTTGCGGACGAGCATGGATGCAAATACCGATCAAATCGTGGTCATGCAATTCAACCAAGACGGCAGTTTCCAATTCATCAAAAAATAGTCCGCGTGCAGCAATTCATTACCCAGGATTTTTTTCGTACCATCGGAACCGTATGCAATAAGGCTGGGGTGAAGGGCTATGTGATTGGCGGTTATGTCCGCGACTGCCTTTTACAGCGCCCATGCAAAGACATCGACATCGTGGTAACCGGCGACGGCATTCAACTTGCCGAGTTATCAGCAAAAGCGCTTGGCTCCGACATCCACGTTACCGTATTCAAGAATTTCGGCACCGCCATGCTGAAGTATGGTGATTGGAGCATTGAATTCGTAGGAGCACGCAAAGAATCCTATCGCAGCGATTCACGCAAGCCCGATGTCGCAGCCGGAACGTTGGAGGATGATCAGAAACGTCGAGACTTCACCGTAAACGCACTGGCTATCGGACTCAATGGTGATGACCAAGGACAACTCGTAGATCCTTTTGGAGGCATTCGTGACTTGAACAACGGCATCCTTCGCACGCCTCTCGAGCCGGGTATCACTTATTCAGATGACCCGCTGCGCATGATGCGCGCGATACGATTCTCCACGCAGTTGGGATTCACCATCGAGGAACAGTCATTAAAAGCCATTTCCGAAAACAATGATCGTATCCGTATTGTATCCATGGAACGCATCAGCGACGAATTGAATAAAATCCTTTTGGCACCCGTACCTTCAGTAGGATTCAAATTGTTGTTTGACACAGGACTGTTGCATAAGTTTTTTCCTCAAATGGCGGCACTCCACGGTGTGGAGTTTGTGAAAGGCAAAGGACACAAAGACAACTTCTACCATACGCTGCAGGTAGTCGACAATATTTGCAAAAACACCGACAACCTGTGGTTGCGTTGGGCCGCCGTTTTGCACGATATCGCCAAGCCCGCTACCAAAAGATTTGAAGAGGGCAATGGATGGACTTTCCATGGCCATGAAGACAAGGGAGCCCGTATGGTACCCAGGATTTTTGCACAACTCAAACTCCCGCAGAATGAAAAAATGAAATATGTGCAGAAACTGGTGTTACTCCATCTCCGTCCGATCGTTCTTGCACAAAGCATTGTAACCGACTCCGCAGTGCGAAGGTTATTGTTTGAAGCGGGTGACGACATAGATGATTTGATGACCCTATGCCAGGCCGACATCACCTCCAAAAACGAAATGAAGGTGAAGAAATACCTTCAAAATTTCGAACTCGTAAAGCGAAAGCTGATTGAAGTGGAGGAGAAAGACCGAGTCCGCAATTGGCAGCCACCCATTACCGGGGAAATGATCATGGCCGCCTTTGATTTGAAGCCAGGCTTGGAAATCGGCATCATCAAAAACGCCATCCGAGAGGCGATTCTCGACGGGATCATCCCCAACGACCATGCGCAAGCCTATCAGTTCATGATTGAAAAAGGCCGGGAGTTGGGACTTCAGCCCACCCAGTGATTCTTTGGATTTGGATTTTTCGGCCGGAGTGCTATTTTTGTGACTAAGAACCTAGTCTGTCATGATACCACTTTACCGTTTCCGCGTGTCCTTTGAGGACCATGATGATGTCAGCCGTGACATCGATATCCGATCCGATCAAACATTCCTCGAATTCCATCATGCCATCCAACAAGCCATCGGTTTTGACGGATCCAAGGCCGCTTCATTTTTCATGAGCAATGATAATTGGAAAAAGGGTCAGGAAATTCGATCCAACAACAGCAATGACTCCAAAGGGGATTTCAAGCCCATGGAATCCTCACGCCTATGCGACTTTGTTGCAGACCCTCATCAAAAAATTTATTATGTGTTTGATCCCGCTGCACAATGGTCTTTCTATATCGAACTGATTCGCATCTTGCCAGCCGGTGAAAAAGGTAAGGACTATCCAACATGTGTTAAAGTCAACGGAGAGGCGCCCAAGCAATATCTCGTGGTGGACATACCAAAAGACGGTGTTCCCGATCCTGAAAACCCCGAAGATGCATTATTTGCCGATTTATTGATGGATGGCGAGGAGGAAGAAGAGGACTTGATCGGTGAAGAGGAAGAAGAAGAATCAGCAGAGGGTTTAGGTGATGGCGTTGACGAAGAAGAGTACGATGACATCGAAGAGTCATCAGACGAAGATGCCGAAAGGGAATGACCACTCATCGATTACCCAAACGCAAGTGAAAAAAACATTGGTCGTGGTGGGCGGGCCCACGGCCTCCGGTAAAACGTCCTTGGCCATCGCTTTGGCTCAAAGGCTCGGAACAGAAATCATTTCAGCCGACTCACGACAATTTTTCAAGGAGCTCACCATTGGTACGGCCAAGCCCTCCGCACAAGAGCTTTTTCAAGTCACACACCATTTCATCAACAGTCACACCATCACCGAGGAGGTGAACGCAGCGGATTACGGAATACAGGCTTCCGCCGTCATCCATCAGCTTTTCGAAACAAATGACACCGTCGTGATGGTAGGTGGATCCGGTTTATTCATTGACGCCGTAATTAAAGGTTTTGACGATTTACCTTCATCAGATGAGCCATTGCGATTGGAGCTACAATCGCAACTTAATGATTTGGGCATCGAGTCTCTTCAAGACAGACTCAAGGAATTGGACCCCGAAGCCTATTGTAAGATAGATATCAAAAATTCTCGTCGACTGATTCGTGCGCTAGAGGTAACCATCCTTTCGGGAAAACCATACTCAGCCCAGTTGAATCAAAAAAGAACACCATCCCACGGATGGCATGTGGTGATGGTAGGCATCGAGCATGATCGAACCGCTTTGTATCAACGAATCGATGAACGCACAAGACAGATGATTGCTGATGGATTAAAGGAGGAAGTCATTTCCGTAATTGAACATCGCCAGCGACAAGCTTTGCAGACCGTGGGATATACCGAAATGTTTCAGCACCTGGATGGCGCACTGACATTGGAAGAAACGGAAAAGCTGATTGCACAGCATACGAGAAATTACGCCAAGCGGCAGATGACCTGGTTTAACCGATATGAAAACCTCATATGGATAGCCCCTACCGATTCAAATCAAATGGCCGATGCCGTAATGAAGCATTTGCACCAATAGCGGATTAAACCTCCTCGCGCAGTTTGTGATGAACGGAGAAACGGCTTCCTTCCACTGCCAACTCCGTATTGGTGAAAACGGTGCGTGCTTCATTCAGCAATGGCTCTAGGTTAGGGTATCGAGCCGAAAAATGTCCGATAATCAATCGATCAGCTCCTGCCTTTTTTGCCAGTGTAGCGGCTTGCAATGCCGTGGAATGAAAGGTGGATTGAGCCCTGTCAAGATCTTCATGCAAAAAGGTGGCTTCATGGTAAATCAAATCAACCCCTTCGACTTCAGCAGCCAAATCCTCCTCGAACAATGTGTCGGAGAAATAGGCATATGAGCGAGGTTTCATGGGATCAAAGGTGAGTTCACTGTTGGGAATGATGCGTCCCGCGCCATTGGTGAAGTCGGCCCCTCGTTTGATGGAATCCAATTGATGTACCGGTATGGCGTGTTCCGTGATCTTGTCAGGATTGATTCTTCGCAGTCCTGGCTTTTCACGGAAGTGAAATCCCACACATGGAATCCTGTGATTCATCACAAGTGTACGAACGACGATTTCGTCATCTTCGTGAATGATATCACCTGAATAATTCTTGATAGGATGGAAAATTAGATTATACCGCAAGCGCGTTCTTGATAGCCGTAGTTGCAACTCCACGATATCCATCAACTCCTGTTGTCCGAAAAGATGCAGCTCTGCCGTTCGTCCTTGCAGATGCATCGTCGAAAGCAAACCCATCAAACCGAGATAGTGGTCGCCGTGCAAATGGGAGATGAAAATGTGGTTGATTTTGCCATGTCGAACCTTGAAGCGCGTCATCTGCATTTGTGTGCCTTCGCCACAATCCAATAAAAAAAACCGCTCACGTACGTTCAGTACCTGAGCGGTTGGATGACGATCTTGAGTGGGGGTAGCGGAACTGCTTCCCAGAATGGTTACTTCAAATGGCATTACTTTTTGGAAACCACCAACCTGCGGGTCAATACACTGTTTCCATTGTTGATGGAAACCAAATAAATGCCTGAGGCCAGAGCCGATACGTCTAGACGTTGGCGATTCAAGCCGGCTACTGCGCGAACGGAGCGACTGATTACATCCTTTCCAATGATGTTGCACACCTTGATCTGGTAATTGGCTGCAGACGGAGAAGTGAAATCAAGGTCAACAAAACTACTGGCAGGGTTCGGCACCATGGAAACCAATTCAAAGTTGAAGGCGTTCACACTCCCTACACCGCTGGTGGTGTTGATGGTGATGCTGTAGTAGTCCAATGTATCCACTTGAGATATGGGGAATCCAAGGAAGGTAGCATTGGTGGTCAATATCACGTCGACATAATAAACGCCAGGTGTGGTGGGCGTTCCAGAAACCAACATGCAACCATTGGAGCCGCCTGGGAAGATACCGTTGGCAGGAGTGGTGCTGTAGGTCAACCCGGGAGGAAGTCCCGTAACGGAAGTCACGGTGATATTGCCAATGGTGATATTGGTTGGAGGGAGTCCGTTAATGGATACTACGGTGTCCACCGGGACTTTTGCCTGAATTACCTGAGTATAAGGGGTACCTACCACACCAGACACCAAACCGGTTGCACTATCAGGATAAATACCCGCAATGGTAATGGTTGGATCGGGAACACATTGTGCGTGTATGTAAGATGCAAACCCGAAAACGAGAAGAGCTGATAAAAGTAGTTTTTTAAGCATGCTGTGTTTGTTTTGATTTTGTGTTTGAAGTTTATTCAGGAGCAATATTGTTCATGGCATGATCCAAGTCGGGAGAAATGGTCAACACCTGGTCAAGCTGGCTGATGGTAATCAGCTTGCGAACGCCGTCACTCAATCCGGTTACAATGAAGTTGCCTCCGGCATTTCGGCATACTCGATTCCCAACCAAAACCGCACTGAGTCCGGAGGAGTCGCAATACTGCGTATCGGACAAATCCAGAATGATGTTGTTGTAACCCTCGTTGTTGATGATCAGCAATTCTGATTTTAAATCTGCTGAAATGAGCGTGTTCAACTTCTCCTCATGCAATTTGATCAGGGCAAATTTTTCGTTTTTATCGAGCGAATAGCGCATTGGCAAGTGATTAATATTCAATCAAAATAATGAAAAAGAAATCGAAATGGCAAAAACCAATCAATCAACCTGGCCAGCAAGTAAATAAAGTACAGCCATACGAACCGCAACACCATTCTCAACTTGCTGTAATATAATGGATTGGCCTGAATCGGCGGCATCACTTGACAATTCAACGCCTCGGTTGATAGGTCCTGGATGCATCACCACAATTTCCTTATCGAGGCTTTCCAACACCCTTCGGTTGATACCGTACATCATGGTGTATTCGCGCAATGATGGAAAATAACGGATGTCCTGACGCTCCAATTGAATGCGCAACACGTTGGCGACATCACACCATTTTAAAGCTCTCATCAAGTCGTGTTCAACGATCACTCCCAGATCACGAATGTGTCGGGGGATGAGGGTGATGGGTCCACACACCATGACTTCTGCACCCAGTTTTTTGAGGCAGAATATATTGGATAGCGCTACACGTGAATGCAGGATGTCGCCAATGATGACCACTTTTTTACCGGCTACATCACCGAGCTTTTCACGGATTGAGAAGGCGTCCAGGAGCGCCTGAGTGGGATGCTCGTGTGTTCCGTCGCCGGCATTCACAATGCGTGCTTTTACATGCTTCGAAAGAAAACTGGCAGAGCCCGGCTTGGGATGACGCATCACCACCATGTCCACTTTCATTGCGAGAATGTTATTCACCGTATCGATCAAGGTCTCTCCCTTGCTAACAGACGAAGATGACGCTGAGAAATTCAATACATCCGCCGACAAGCGTTTCTCCGCCAATTCAAATGACAACCGGGTACGGGTGGAATTTTCAAAAAATAGATTGGCGATGGTGACGTCACGTAAACTGGGCACTTTCTTGATCGGACGGTTGATGACATCCTTGAAATTGTCGGCCGTGGAAAAAACTAATTGGATATCCTCAACCGTTAGGTCCTTGATTCCCAGCAGATGTTTTACGCTCAAGTTTCCAGTCATGCCGATACCTCCCTTGAATTAAGCCACACTTCATCACTACCATCGGTCTCCTTCCACAATACGCGTACCTTTTCCGACATGATGGCATCGATGGCCTTGCCCACATAATTAGGTTCGATGGGTATTTCGCGACTGAACTTGCGATCGATGAAGGCGAGCAGTTCAACCTTATTAGGCCTTCCAAAAGCTTGCAAGGCATCCATAGCTGCGCGTACCGAACGACCCGTGTAAAGGACGTCATCGGCGAGGATCACCCTTTTATGCTCTACAACGAAATCGATGTGGGTGGAGCTGGGCACGATCACTTGCTCCCTCCTTCTGAAATCATCACGGAAGAAGGTGATGTCCAATTCACCAGAGACCACCTTCTTTCCGTTCAGGATTTGAGATAGCCGATGGGTGATTCGGTTGGAAAGAAAAACCCCTCTTGGCTGCAAGCCAATGATCACGGAATCTGAAAAATCGCCATGATTCTCAATGAGCTGATAGCACAACCGATCGATGGTGATGGCAAAGTGCTGGGGGTTCAGTATCTGCCGGGATGACATGTTCCTTGATTCAGACAAATGTAGTGGAATTGTATGGTCAAAAAAAATCCCCCGTTACCGGAGGATTTTTTGATTAATTGTTCTCGGAGCCTTCTTCTTTCGATTTGGCCTCGCCCGAGGCAAGTTCGGATCTGAGGGCGCTGAGGACGCCCATGTCACCGAGGGTCGATTTTTCGATGTTCTCCTGTACTTTTTTGATTGACTTGGCTGTTGTTTCGCCTTCACCTTCGCCGCCTGATTTGCCAACCGTATGTTTTACATCCTCAAACAAACGAGTATGGGATACGATGACTTTACGGTTCTCTTTGGAGAACTCGATTACCTTGAAGGGCAAGCGCTCGTCGGTTTTGGCTGTAGAACCATTCTCCTTGGCCAAATGACGATAAGGGGCAAACGCCTCGATACCGTGCTCTAACGTTACGACGGCACCTTTATCAGTTACCTTGCCTACAACGCCTTCGTGGATAGAATCCATCTTGAAGATAGACTCATAGGTATCCCATGGGTTTTCTTCCAATTGCTTGTGACCGAGGCTAAGGCGACGGTGTTCAATGTCAACCTCCAATACCACCACTTCGATCTCCTCACCGATTTTGGTGAATTCCGAAGGATGCTTTACTTTCTTGGACCAAGAGAGATCCGAAATGTGAATGAGGCCGTCAATACCTTCTTCCAACTCTACAAACACACCGAAGTTGGTGAAGTTGCGGACCTTGGCCTTGTGACGGGAACCCACTGGGTATTTGGAACTGATTTGTCCCCATGGATCAGGCATCAACTGCTTCAATCCAAGTGACATTTTACGCTCTTCACGATCAAGGGTGAGAATCACTGCTTCCACCTCATCATCCTTCTTCATGAAGTCTTGAGGGCTACGCAAGTGCTGAGACCATGACATTTCAGACACGTGAATCAAACCTTCAACGCCAGGAATCACTTCCACGAATGCACCATAGTCGGCGATCACAACCACTTTACCTTTTACCTTGTCACCAACCTTAAGGTTCGTATCCAAGGCATCCCAAGGCTGAGGCGTAAGTTGCTTCAAACCAAGAGCGATACGCTTCTTCTCATCATCGAAGTCAAGGATAACCACGTTGATCTTCTGATCAAGCTGCAACACTTCTTCTGGGTGATTGATACGTCCCCACGAAATATCGGTGATGTGCAACAAACCGTCTACGCCGCCAAGATCCATGAACACACCGTAGGAGGTGATGTTCTTGACAGTGCCCTCGAGTACCTGACCCTTTTCCAAACGGGAGATGATCTCGGCCTTTTGACTTTCGAGTTCCTCCTCGATGAGCACTTTGTGGGAAACGACCACGTTTTTGAATTCGTTGTTGATTTTAACGACTTTGAATTCCATCGTTTTGCCTACGAATACATCGTAGTCACGGATGGGCTTCACATCGATCTGGGAACCGGGCAGGAACGCCTCGATACCGAAAACGTCTACGATAAGACCGCCTTTGGTACGGCATTTCACGAAGCCGGTAATGATTTCGTCTTTTTCCAATGCGGTATTCACGCGCTCCCATGATTTCAGGGCACGAGCCTTTTTGTGTGATAGGACCAGCTGACCGTTTTTGTCTTCCTGGGTCTCTACGTACACTTCGATTTCATCACCCACCTTCAAATCGGGCATGTGACGTAACTCTGATAAGGGTATAAGACCGTCGGATTTAGAACCAATGTTCACCACGGCCTCCTTTCCGGTAAGGGCGATTACACGGCCCATGAGTACGTCGTGTTCTACAACGGTTCCCATGGTTTGGCCATACATTTGCTCAAACCTTGATTGATCTTCCGACTTATACGTGTCGGTGTTTTTGCCTACGTTGTCCCAATCGAAATCGGATGAAACGGGCTCAGCGCGGCGAATTTTGGAAGTGTGTTGATCCATTAATTTTTTGTTGTACTACAAGTACTGATTAAGAGGTTAGACATATAATCCCTTTCCTTTCCGAAAAGGTGCGCAAAGGTACGAAAAATACCTTTAGAAAACCAATAAAATTCAATTGATTAATAACGATCCACCGTTCAAATCAGGAGGCTGGCTGCTGGTGCATTAGGTTGAGGTAAGATGCCACGTCTTCCATCAGCCACATAGGGGTAGAGGTGGCGCCACAAATACCGATTTCCTGCGCCCCATCGAACCAAGTGTCTTGTAATTCAGTTACTTCTGAAACAAAGTAAGTGTTGGGGTTAACGCGTTTACAAACCTCAAATAATGCCTTACCATTGGAACTTTTCTTGCCGCTCACAAAAACAACTACATCAAATCGAGCAGCAAAACGTTCTAACTGAGGCTCCCGATTGGAAACTTGTCGGCAGATGGTATCATTGGCAATCAACTCACCCACTTCACGTACACCCCTGAAATCATGAACCCGTTTTTCAATGGCTTCTTGAATTTTCTGGAAACCTGCAGTGCTCTTGGTCGTCTGGGAGAAAAGATAGACAGGACGGTTGTAATCAATCTTATCCAGATCATGTTCTCCAGTCACAATAATCGCTTCGCCGTTGGTTTGCCCAACCAAACCGTTCACTTCGGCGTGTCCTGGTTCACCATAAATCACCACCTGACCATTGGATTCCTTCACCTCTTCAAAACTGGTCCGAACCCTGTTTTGAAGTTTCAAAACAACAGGACACGATGCATCAATTAACTCTATATTGTTTTGGATGGCCGTTTGATACGTTTCAGGCGGTTCCCCATGGGCCCGAATGAGCACCTTGCAATCACGCAATTCCCTGAACTGGTCATGGTTGATGATTTTCAGACCCTTTTTGGTTAAACGCTCAACCTCCATGTTGTTGTGAACAATGTCGCCCAAACAATACAAAGTTCCAGTTACATCCAATTCAGCCTCAGCCATTTGAATGGCAAAAACCACTCCGAAACAAAATCCGCTTTCTTGATCGATGGTGACGTTCATGGGGTGAAGTTACTACGGCTTTACTAACAATACCAAGTCTAAACGGTTTTAAAACCACAATATTATTCTGCTTTGGAGGCCTTGCGAAGCCTC
>JBMTLM010000023.1:0-12250 GCA_049431185.1 Bacteroidia bacterium
TCTGTCAATAGCTCCTCATCGTCCTTCATCAGGGTTTCGAGTCGACCAGGCTCGTACGTGCTAAACCGGCCGGTGTTCATATCTAATAACCGGTAATTTGAAACCGTTTTACCATCGGTTACCACGGGACTCATCTGACCCTTTGCTTTAGGATAGGATTCCAATAAATAGCTGATCGTACCAAACAAAAGGATTTTATGAAATTTGCCATTGAGCAAAACATGAACTGTCCCATTTTCAACATATCCCCAGACGGGTGTCTCTCCAAAATCAACAACTCCGGAGGTATCTGTCTTCACATATCGCTTTTCGGCGTTGAACCATAATCGATAATTGGATACCGGCAAAGCGCCCTTGGGATCCTTGAAAAGATTATCCATCTTAAGATCAGGGGAGCCCAATCTGAATGATTGAAAGGTAAAATATATGCCATCGACAGGGTATTGAATAGCCTTGGATGATCCGGCCATCAATACCAGCATCATGAATATACCAAGAAAGAAGTGTTGCTTGAACATAAATACAAATTTAGAGTCGAGTTGATGGTCAAGTGCATCGGAATATCTGCTTATTTTGCACAAAAGCGTCAAAGTTGTCCACAATCCTGTATCTATCTTACGATGGCATGACCGATCCCTTGGGTCGATCACAAGTGCTTCCATACTTGGTTGGACTTTCTCGCCATGGCATTCGGTTCCACCTGATCAGTTTCGAAAAGCAGGAAACATTCGAGAAGCACCGCCAAGCAGTTGAAGGGATTGTTTCAAAAGCTGGTATCCAATGGCATCCAATCTCCTATACCAAAAAGCCGCCGATACTTTCAACTATATGGGACATTTATAGAATGGAGCGGTTGGCATCTCAACTCATCCACAAACATGGGATCAATGCCATCCATTGCAGAAGTTACATCAGTGGATTGGTGGGCATGAAGCTGAAACGTAAATACGGATTACCTTTCATTTTTGACATCAGGGGATTTTGGGCCGACGAGCGGGTAGAAGGCGGATTATGGGACTTGAATCAGCCGGTCTACAAAACCGTTTATGCGTATTTTAAGAAGCAGGAACAAAAGATGTTTGATATTGCCGACAGAATTGTGAGCTTGACAAATCGAGCCGCTAAAATCATTGCGGAAAAACACCACGCCACCATAGAAAAAATCCATGTAATTCCTTGTTGCGCCGATCTTGATCACTTTAACGCAAAGGACACTGACCGCAATCAAGCACTAAATATTCAGGAAAAAACAGGCATGGGAAACCATCAACCCGTGCTCGGTTACTTGGGTGGCATTGTTACGTGGTACATGCTGGATGAAATGTTCGAGTTCTTTAAAAGACTTTTAGTCAGATATCCAAATGCCTATTTTTTATTGATTACAACTGAAAAGCCTGAATCGATTTTTCAAGCTGCCAGGAAAATTGGCGTGCCCACTCAACATGTTGGGGTGTTTGCTGCTAGCCGTGAAGAAGTGCCCGCTGCCATCAGTCTTTTCGACGTATCATTGTTTTTCATTAGGCCCACCTACTCGAAAACAGCCTCCTCACCTACCAAACAAGGCGAATTGATGGGAATGGGCATTCCCATTATCTGTAATAAGGGTATTGGCGACACAGACCACGTGATTAACACCTACCATTGTGGAGACTGCATTGAATTGAATGACCCTTCCGCCATGGATCAGGCAGTGGCGGCTTTCGAGCAAACCATGCGAATACCTAAAGACCGCATACGTAAAGGGGCTGAAGAATTTTACGCCTTGGATGCCGGTGTTGCAAAATATCTATCCCTGTATCAATCTTTGGGAATGGTTTAAACCATGCCTATTTGTGGTGGTATGGCTCGCCTTTAACAATGGTGAAGCACCGATATAGTTGTTCGGTAAAAACCAGCCGGGCCAATTGATGTGAAAAAGTCATCGGTGACATAGACCAAACAGCATTCGAGCGCTCCCTGATTGACTTTCCAAAACCATATGAACCACCGATGATGAAGGTAGGGTTTACAGCTCCCGAATTCATCCATTGCATGATTTGATGAGCCATTTCCTCTGAACCTTGCAGTATTCCGTGCTCATCCAACAAAATCACAAAATCATTGGATTTGATGCGCTTCAAGAAAACTTCAGCCTCCAAATCAGATAATTTCTGGGGAGACAGCACAGCAGGACGTTTAACATCAGGCAAGACCTCATATTCAAAATTGCAATACCTACCAATCCGAGTAGTATACTCTGTAACCCCTTCTGCCATAAAGGATGGAACTGTTTTACCAATGACCAACAAGCGAACCTTCATAATTAACTATATTTCAGCACACTAAGTGTGTTGATAGAAAGTATTGGAAATAGGTCATTTGAGAAAAACATGTTAATAAATTTGAGAAGCAATTTCAGAGTCCAAGTGAGTAGTTTTGGCTTGGTTTTTGCAAAAATACACGTAAATGAACTTGAAATTGAGAAGGCATTTCCTCCATTTTTGCTTACCGCTGACGGCCCTATTGCTGTCTATGTCCATGCCCGATATTTTTGGTGATATTGCCAATGCCATCCGATCCGGAGAGGCGAAAGCGATTTCCAAGTTTTTTGGCAACAGCATCAATTTAACCATCGTCAACCAGGAAGATCTCTATAGCAAAGCGCAGGCTGAACAGGTGTTAAGAGATTTTTTCGCTAAAAACACCCCTCGAAGCTTTAATATCATTCACAAAGGCGTTTCCAAAGAAGGAGCTAAGTTCGCCATAGGATCGCTTACGACCGCCCAGGGTGGAAACTTCAGAGTTTATTTTTATGTACGAATGACCACTGCCGGTGAGTCCCTGCAGGAAATACGCTTTGAAAAGGAGTGATCCCTAAAGAAGCCAGCCGATTACCTAGCTCAAGAAAAGCGCCACAATAACCGTTCAGAGAAAGATGGAAACCCGAGAATTCATAAGATTATCGTTGCTAGAGGATTTTGGGGATGGGGACCATACATCCCTTTCTTGCATCCCCCCGGGATCCAAAGGTGAAGCAGCATTGCTGGTAAAGGCCACTGGAATCCTGGCGGGCGTAGCATTGGCACGTGAAATTTTCTTACAAACTGATCCTGATATGGAAATTCATTTCCAACTCAAAGACGGTTCACCTGTTGAAAATGGAATGGTGGCATTTACCGTATCAGGAAGCATTCATACCATATTAGGTTGTGAAAGACTTGTCTTGAATTGCATGCAGCGGATGAGCGGCATTGCTACTCTGACAAATGCTTATGTGCAAAAAACAGCCAGCTATGGTACCACCATATTGGACACCCGTAAAACAAGTCCCTTGCTCAGGGATCTGGAAAAACAAGCTGTTAGGATTGGTGGCGGAAAAAACCATCGCATGGGATTGTATGATATGATCCTGATTAAAGACAACCATGTAGACTTCGCAGGAAGCATTCAAAATGCCATCACCAGGGCCTTAGAGTACAAAATCCGACTAGGGCTTACCATTCCAATAGAGGTAGAGACCCGAAACTTGACGGAAGTACAAGAGGCATTGAACACCGGCGGCATTAACCGCATCATGTTCGACAATTTCACACCGGATATGATGGTGAAGGCCGTAAAAATGGTCGAAAAACAATATGAAACCGAAGCCTCTGGCGGTATCAATCTTGAAAATGTAGCTGACTATGCTGCCACCGGTGTGGACTTTATTTCCGTTGGTGCCCTCACCCATTCAGCCATATCACTTGATTTAAGCTTGAAGGCGAAAAGGTCCTAACCACACGAAACCTTGAAGCATCATTTGCGCAAAACAAAATCCTTTTTAAAGGAAAAAGTTGTTGAACCGGCCTTCACGGTGCTTGACAGGATCAGATATCCGGGACAAGAGCATCTAAGCGCTCTTGAAATACTTAGATTTTTCATCACCGGCCTACAGAAAGGAGATATCAGGTCCCGGGCAAGTGCCGCGTCCTTCGACTTTTTTCTTGCCTTGTTTCCCGCCATAATCTTCTTTTTCACCCTCATACCATACCTGCCTGTACCAGGCATTCAAGACAGAATTATGCTGTTGATGAGCGAAGCGTTGCCACAAAGCGCTTTTGAAGCAACCCGAACCACCATCGAGGACATTCTGAAGCAACCACGAGGCGGATTGCTATCGTTCGGTTTCATCTTCGCTCTTTTCGTATCTACCAATGGCGTTTATTATTTGATTGACGGATTCAACAAGAGTTATCATGGAATTGAAGTGAGATCTGCCATAAAACAAAGAATGGTATCAGTCTTTTTGACGCTGATGCTCGCCACCATTGTGATTGCCTCCATCGCTTTGATCATCTTCACTGAAATCGCCTCGCGCTATTTGTCGGAACATGATTTCATCAAAAACGGACCTAGCATTTTCATGATCCAATCAGGGACATGGATCATACTTGTGTTCATGGCATTGACCATGATTTCATCCATGTATTATTTTGGGCCATCCAAGAAAAACAAACGACCATTTATATCAGTAGGCTCAGTAACAGCCACCATTTTGCTCATTGTTACAACCTATGCATTCAATTACATCATCAGCAATTTCGGGCAATACAACAAAATATATGGTTCCATTGGAACCTTAATTGTCATACTGCTTTACATTAACTTCAACACGTTGCAACTTATCGTCGGGTTCGAGCTGAATGCATCCATTGAGAACGCCAAATCAAAGGCCTTTCAAATGAATCCCAAAACCCATCAGGTTTCGAGATAAAAGCTCATCTCTGTCAATTAAAATCGTAATACCGGTAAATACCGGATCATTGAACATCCGTCTCGGTTGTGGTTCCGTCTACGGTTTTTACATACCGCCACGTACCTGTTGAGCTATTCCATTCCTCTATCACATATTCATCAACACCATTGTCCCAATTCTTATAGGAAGTCCAACGAAGATTGACTCCATATCTTGGATCAGGATTTGCCAATAACAATATAGAGGAGCTTTCATAGCCGGGAGAGGCCTCCAAAGAGCAAGCATTGCTGACTTTCACCCGATAATAATAGTTCTGGGTCTTAACAGTTACATTTCGATCCTCATAACTGGTTTGAGCAGCAGGTAAAGTAGCAATTCTCGAAAAGTTGATATTGTCGGTGGAGCGGTACAACTCATAACCGGTTACCAATTGAGGCGCTAATGACGGATGACTCCATTCAGTCAGCACCCAAGAATCGTCTTCAACCGTGGAACGAACCATATCGACACGCTGAATCAGTAACGAGCCCGGTGCCATTACATTTTCAACGTCTGAAAACGCATCAAAAATGGCAAGTCCGTTCAAATCCAAGGCGGTGATTCGGTATGCAACACTGTCAGCACAATAGACGGAACTATCCACATAATTGGTTACCGAAGCAGGTACGGTAACAAGTGATGTCCAAGGAGAATTTGCATCGTCCCTCCTTTGTATGAGATAACCAGCGGGCGATGCACCTCCGTAGTCATTCCACTGCAGGCTTGGGGTACTGGATACCATGTCGACATCCAAATTCACCGTGGTATGCGGCACATGAACATTCAATGGAGCAGCAAGGTTGCATATGTTAACCGCTTGAACCAAATAGGTATTGGTTTGGGAACCGGTACTGGTGGTTTGATCTACCCAAGTTTGATAAACGTCAGGGTTGACAGGCAACGTGTTATACGATGTATGAATTAGATTAAAGGTGCCTGTTTGATTATCCTTCCTATAAATCCGATAGTGGTCCAATTCAGGATGAACAATGTCAGCCCACTTCAATTCCACTGAATGATGATCCAATACACTGGCACTTCGCATCACTACAGGTCCAAGCGTGTCTGCACCGTATACGCTAACAGGAGCAGAGAATGCGGTGCTACACCCTGCTTGGTTGATGACATTTAATGAAACCAGATAGTTGCCATTCTGGGTAATGGTCGTATTAAATATCGGACCCATGTAGGTATTTCCATTCAATGACCAGACGTATTGCGTGGTGGAATCAGCATTAATGATTGCCGGACTGAATGTGACTTGCAATGGAGCACAACCGGAAGAAACAGAAGATTGAATGGAACCCGATGGAATATTACCGACCATCAGAGGGGTGTTTAAACGAAACGTGTCCGAACAACCACTTAAAGACTCAGCGATCAGGGTCACCCAGTAGGAGCCACCAACAGCATACTGATGTGTTGGATTAGAAAGCGTAGAAGTGTTACCATCACCAAAATCCCAATGATAAGCAGTAGCATTGGTGCTGTTGTTGATAAAGCTTGTGGTGTAGGGAGCACAGCCACCAGTTCCTTGCACAACAAATGAAGCGACGGCCACATCACCTACCCTGATGGAATCAGGCAATTGATATGCTGAAGAACATCCAGAACTATCATAAGTAATTAATATAACAGAATAAACACCTGGTTGTTGATAGGTGTGATTGGGATTGGGAGATGATGAAGTAAATCCATCACCAAAATCCCATACCCATGAAGCCGCGTTCACAGATGAATCAGTAAACGACACGGACCAAGGGGCACACCCTGAGGGATCAGATGATACGAAATTGGAATAGGTTCCAGTAACCTGTACCGCCTGGGTTTGTGTGAGTGTATCTGTGCAACCGGCGGAATCAGCAACTATCAACGATACATTATAGTTACCTGGAACATTATATACGTGGGTAGGGTTTTCAAGATTTGATTGATTCCCATTGCCAAATTCCCATTGCCATGAGGTGGCTCCCGAACTACCATCAATGAAAGACACTATGGTTGGTGTACAAGAAGAATCAGCTACCAAGGAAAAAGAAGCTATAGGACCGTTGGCATTTACGGTAAATAATGTATCAAATGATTGCGTGCAACCAGTGGGTGCGGTAACAGTGACCGAAACAGGATAAACACCGTTTTGATGATACACCGTAGAAGCATTGGCATTGGTAGCATTCAATGAAGTTACAACATGATTGTTACCAAAATTCCAATTCCAGGATGACTGCAGATTTGACATACCCGAAATTTGAAATGGATATGGAGCGCAGCCAATTGAATCAGATGTGTTGTTGAATGCAATCTCCATGGATTGTACCCTAGGTTTTACGGATTGATTCAAACAACCCATCGAATTCCAAACGGTAAGTGTAATATCCGCTTGAGGCTTAGAAGTGAAGGTGTGTACTGGCGATTGCAGGACAGAAGTTGTTCCATCACCGAAATCCCACAACCAGCGGTCTGCATCAATGCTCAAATCTGTAAAAGTAGCCGTAATAGGATAGCATATCTTGTCCTGAGTGTAGGTGAAATTGGCAACTATTCGAGGCCTGTTGAAATAGCCTGGGATGGACAGCACACTGCTACAAGCGCCAGCATATGCTGTCAATGTAGCCGTTTGAGGTCCAAACGTGTTAATGCTAATAGATGGATTCGTAGCTGTCGACATCATTCCGTTGCCAAAATCCCAAAGGTATGAAGTGGCACCGGTTGAAGTATTCGTGAAGTTAACAGTTGGTGCGTTACAACTGGCTGGTACCACTACATATGTAAAGTTGGCATCAGGCGCATTGATTTCAATTTGATAAGCCAATGTGAAAACCGTTGCACATTGGTTGGAATCCATGACGGTCAAGGAAACAGTATAAAATCCTCCTGTAGCATATGCATACACGGGATTCTCCAATGTAGATGTGTCACCATTACCAAAAGTCCACAAGTATGAGGCATAACCAGGGTTATTGCTAAAGAACGAGATGGTCTCATTTTTACAGGCTTTGCGCTTACTGCTAGCTATCGGATTGTTTCCCGATCCGTAATGAGTAATGCTTTTGGAGGCGGTACAACCCATCGAATCCTCCACGGTAAGTGTTATCAAATGATTAGTGGAGGTGGTGGCATAGAAATGGATGGGCTCAAAGGAAGTAGAATGGTTGCCATCACCAAAATTCCAGGAATAAGAAGCGTTTGGCGTGGATGTATTATCAAAATACAAGGTTGATCCAGAACATCCAGCGGAGGTGGATGCACTGAAATCAGCGTTAACGGCATTTACATGCACATGGTTAGTCCAAGTCTGTACAGAAGTATCTCCAGCGGCATTCACTGTAAGGAGGGCAACAGTATAAATGCCACTTTGCGTATACACATGGGTTGCATTCGTCTGTGTAGAAAACGACGAACCATCTCCGAAATCCCAACGCACATAAGTGGCATTTGATACAGGATTTGTAAAGCTCACTGCCAATGGCGCACAGCCAAACACCTGATCAGGTGCGTTAATAACGGGCGGAGGATTGGGCCCAACACCCGAGGGAGGATCAACAGGATTACAACAACCGCCACTGGCTGCCGGATAGTTAAGTGTTACGAAACATGTGTCATACCCAATGATCAGGGTTAAATCATAGGTACCAAAGGCGGGATACTGATGTATGGGATTGGGATCAGTGGAAGTGCCTCCATCACCGAAAATCCATTGAAAAGATGTGGCGGATGAACTGTTGGCGTGATATTGTACCACATAAGGGTTCAATGACAAGATACTGTCGGTCGGATAGGCTGCCAAAGGCACGAAATTGGCCGCAAAACTTTGCACAGAAGTATAAGTACACCCGGTTGCGGTTGTAATGGTAAGTGACACATTATACATTCCAGGATTGGCATACATATGACTTGGGTTTTGCAACGTTGAGGTTGTGCCGTCGCCAAAATCCCAAAACCATGAAACCGCGTTTATTGATGAATCGGTGAAAACAGATGTATAGGCCGGACAAATCGTATTGGTTACTGAAAAATTGGCTTGTCCATCTGTCAGTATATATGTAACAAACGGGTCAATGTTTTGAGAACAGGAACTACCGTTTGACTGTGTTTGTAAAGTAACATGATAAACTCCTGCCTGCTGGTAAGTGTGAATGGCGTTGGCCGCGGTAGAGGTGCTACCATCGCCAAAATCCCACAACCAAGATGCCGAAGTGGTGGAATTATCAAACAAGTTGGCAGTGAAAGGTACACAACCATATATGGTATCGCTCGGTGCAAAATTATTAATGCCGTTACTGATTTGAACCGGCGACGCCATGGTGAATGTATGGGTACATCCAATAGTGTTGGTAACCGTTAGGCTTACAGTAAATGAGCCAGGCGTTGTATAAGTATGGCTAGGGTTCTGCAGGTTGGAGGTTTGACCATTACCGAAATTCCATAGATACGATAAACCTGGACCGCCGGGGTGGGAAAAATTGACGGTATGCGGAGGACATCCATCGATATCATCAGCGGTGAATTGTGCATTAACGCTTGACACAACGATCGGACTTGTCGCGATTTGAGTATTACTACAACCAAAGGCATTGGTAACCGTCAGCGAGGGAAGATACACGCCTGCATTGGGGTAAGTAACTGTCTGATTCGCACTTGTGCCAGGTGTTGTACCGTTTACCAACTGCCATTGATACGTTAAATTAGGTCCTGGATATTGATGAATCAGGGTTGTGGTGAATGGAGCACAACCTGTATCATTTGAAACTGTGAAATAAGCTGAAGTGAGTGGACGCGCGTTTAAAACAACCGAATTGCTGTTCACACATCCATTATTATAAATGACATTCAGGCTAATGTTATAAGTGCCAGGAACCGTATAGACTTGGTTGCTTGAAGGTTGAGTGGAAGTGGTATTATTTCCAAAATTCCATAATATCGAATGTAAATTACCCGTTGGAGTGGAAATCGAAGGATAAACAGGCACACAACTATTCAATCCACCCGAAACATTGATAATTGGACGTGGATTATTCTTGATAGTTATATAATTACTAATCGTTGCCGTGTCAACGCATCCGAATGCATTCGTTGTTACCAAGGTAACCGTATATACACCTGCACTTCCATAAACATATTGAACGGTTCCGGATGTGCCGCTTAAACTACCACCATCACCAAAATACCAGGTATAATTGGCGCTTGAAGTCAAGGCAGTGAAGGTGATAACCTGATTCGCATTACAAGTCACCAAGGTGTCGGCCACAAAAGCCGTCGGAGGGTTATTTAAGATGGTTATATAATCATCTAGCGTTAGGGATGAAGTACATCCATTTTCAAAAATAAACAGCTTTACATCAAACACACCAGCTGCTGAATACATATGACTGGGGTTTGGACTTGAGCTGGTGGTTCCATCGCCAAAATCCCACATTAAAGAATCGTAAGTACCCAAAGTGCTATTTGTAAAAACAATAGGAGTGCTTTGAAAACACACCGTAGTTGGAATGGCAGAAAAAGAGGGTTGAGGAGCAGCAATAGCCGTTACATTCAAGGTCGCGGTTTCCGTTAAGCCATTTGCATGTGATACTTCCAATAAAACCTGGTAGATGCCAGGTGTTATAAAATTTTTGGAGAGACTACAAATGGAGTCAATGACTGATACCGATCCACTGGGATCTGTGATAGTCCATGAGCACGTACCAGTAGAATCAGAGCTCTGGAAACCCATTTGAAATGGGACGCAATTCGTAGTTGGACCATTGGTCGAAATGCTGACCTGTGCTTGCAATGTGCCGAAACCGGCCAACCTACACAACAGCATCAAAATGAATAACTTCTTATTCATGGCTTGGTTAGTTTGATTACTCAATGACAATAATTTACGCACCGTTGGTCGGCTTTGCCTGAGGTGCTCAATAATCCTCAGGTAATGGTTTGTTTACGGCAAAATGGTCCGAATTGTTACCATTTCCGAATCAAAAAAAGAGAATTAAAAATCCGTAATTAAAACATTGTATTTCAATGTTTTAATAAAATTACAAAGGCTTGATATCAAGAAAATTTGGGAATACAGATAGCCAATCCAATGTCTTTGGCGACATCCACCTTCAGCAAACCCTGTTCCGGAATGAACTCATGAATTTCATAACCCAGCTCATGAAAAAATTTAAAAACTTGGTCTCCATGATGACCAAACTTAAGCAGGTTTCGCTCATATATTTCAATAAAGAAAACCGGACGGGCATGCTTCAATGTCTCATGCATTCCTAAAAGAACGTTCAACTCGTTGCCCTCAACATCAATCTTTATCAATTCAGGAATAAATGAGGGTTTATCGTTAAGTATCTTATCTACCGTAGAAACATCAACTTCAATTTTGCGTCCACCTACCCCATCCGGCATACTCAATCCTGACATGCCCGTATGCTTTGAGTCTGCTACGAAAAAGTCGAACCGACCCATCCGATCAGAAAGACCGATGTTTAATGGTTCAACGTTCAAATAATGATTCAATTTTAAATTGTGCTGCAAAGCCCCGAACATATCGGGAGCTGGCTCAAAAGCCAATACCTTGCAATCAGGATTTACATCACAAGCCAATAAGGAATAATAGCCAAAATTTGATCCAATGTCTAGAATATAATTGGATTCACGAGCATAATCCATCCATAGAAACGACTCTGCCTTTTCAAATTCATAAATGCCGAAAAAATAAACTAAACGCTGCACCCAATCATCAATACGAAGCTGAACCCTGGTATGTGATGCCATTACAGTGGTCATAGTCATGTTTTGAAAAAAACCAAGCCTTTCAAACAATCCCAATACGGGTATCTTTCCTTTACGAACCGGAAAATAACGTGCATAAAAATGTAATAGCCGGCAAACGATCTTTTTAATGGAATTCATATAGACCAAACAATTTTATAGGATATCATCATAAATGTCCGTAAAAGCAACACCGATGTCAACTGTCATTTCAGCAGGGATGGATGCACGTATCTTTTCTGGTTCATAGTCTCTATAATGCGTCAGCATGTATTCCATGGCGGATTCCAACTGATCGGAATTTCCAACATCAATCAACAAGCCATTGGAATCATTAACAAATGATTCCGGCCCTTTGCATTTGGTGGATATAACAGGAACCCCGGACAATAAAGCTTCCAAGGTAGAAATGGAAAATGTTTCAAAATTACTGTTCATGACATAGCAAGAAGCCTGTTGGTAGTACATTGACAAGGATTTTGATTCAACATATCCAGTTAAGGTACACACGTGATCCGATAGGCCCAAGTGATCTCTAAAATCCTGTACCAATTTGAAATCAGGTCCAGAACCAACAATGGTCAATTGAACATATGGATGTTGAATCCAAAGCCGGTGAAATGCCTCAATGACACCCGTGATGTTTTTTTCAGCATTATTGATGTTTGCCACCATAAGGAACCTACCAGGAATAATGGCATCCACATTCCTGCAACTCATGTTTTTTTGATACGCATTAGGTAT
>JBMTLM010000024.1:0-12213 GCA_049431185.1 Bacteroidia bacterium
TGAATAAATTGCGCTCACCAACGCCCGCTATTTATACAGCCGACGCAAAGACGCGGTCAATATTTGGGTAGTGCCCTCTGAAGCCATCACGGCTTCAACACCCGAGGACATGGGTCCGTTTTTTGATCCTGCCAACGACAAGGTGTACCGTAACCCCAATTTTTACAAGACACCCGAGGGTGTAAAAATGATATCCTGATGGATCGGAATACCGCTTTGTTTGAATATTGCCTACGCTTAGGTGACACTTCCCTGATTCTCGGGCAACGTTTATCCGAATGGTGCGGACATGGTCCTATCTTGGAAGAAGACATTGCCATGTCGAATATCGCCCTCGATTATGTTGGTCAGTCCCGCATTATCTATGCTTATGCAGGTCAATTGGAAGGCAAGGGGAGGACCGAAGATGACTTGGCCTTTCATCGAGACGCGCGTCAATACCGGAATCTGTTGATGACCGAACAGCCCAATGGTGATTTTGCCTGTACCATGGCGCGTCAGTATTTGATGAGTGTTTACATGTTTCACTTGTACAGTGCATTGTCGAACAGCACGGATGCCGATATCAACGCTTTCGCAAAGAAGTCTCTCAAGGAGGTAGCTTACCACGTACGTCATAGCGCCGATTGGATGTTGCGCATGGGCGACGGTACAGAAGAGAGTCATCAAAGATTACAGCATGCCGTGAACAGCCTTTGGTTTTTTGTGGATGACTTGTTCGATGCTGATGAGGTAGATGCTTTACTGTTAGCTGATGGCGTAGCTGCCAACATGGACTTGGTGAAAGCTGCATGGGAAGAGGATGTCAAGTCCGTTTTTGCACAATCTAACATCCAGCTGCCTTCGATGAACAGTTTCACCCGTAAGGGAAGTCGCAAAGGAAATCATACGGAGCATTTGGGATATATCTTAGCCGAGATGCAGTTTTTGCCTCGCGCTTACCCCGATGCCAAGTGGTGATCGCACCAGCATGTCAACCGCCAAATCACTAGCTGAGGTTAAAAGCCTTTTGGAGTCGGTCACCGACCCCGAAGTGCCTGTTTTAACCATTGCTGATCTTGGTATTCTGAGAAGTGTGGAAGATCGTGATGGTCGATTTGAAATCATCATCACACCCACATTCACTGGCTGTCCGGCCATGCGTACCATTGAAGACGATATCCGAAAGGTTTTGCTTGAAAATAACATTAACAATTTTGATGTTAAAACCGTGATTGCTCCTGCATGGACCACCGATTGGATGACGGAAGAAGGAAAACGCAAACTGCGGGAATACGGCATCGCCCCGCCATCCATGTCTACAGAGGAGCATTTGCGATCTTTGATTTCCGGCAATCGTAAGCCGGTTGTTTGTCCGTTTTGCGGCTCCAACCATACACGTCTCACCAGTGCATTCGGTTCCACCGCCTGCAAGGCCTTGCATTTTTGCGACGGATGTAACCAGCCTTTTGAGGAGTTTAAGTGCCATTAATCCTAGTAGTTAGTTATCAGTGACAGGTAACCAGTGAATAGGACATATTTTAAGACGCTACTTTTTGATTTAATCTAGATGTTTGACCGATTAATTTTAAATACAATTTAAGATTCAAAAAATCATCCCCAACGCTAATGACTTGTCACTGTTA
The DNA here is from genome assembly GCA_049431185.1 of Bacteroidia bacterium. Taxonomy (GTDB): domain Bacteria; phylum Bacteroidota; class Bacteroidia; order AKYH767-A; family OLB10; genus JALRAP01. The sequence goes on from JBMTLM010000024.1 coordinate 1,626, forward strand.
ACTTGTCACCATTCTTCCGCATCATCAACCGATTTACTAATTTTATAACCTCAAACAATCCATCCTCATGTCCATTCATTTCAAAATAGAAAACGGTGTTGGTTTCATTGAGCTGAATCGCCCTGACGTGTTAAACAGCTTCAATCGTGAGATGGCTTTGCAATTGCAGGATGCGTTGAAAGAATGCCAAGAGAACAGCGCAGTACGATCGGTACACCTTACTGGTGCAGGCAGGGCATTTTGTGCAGGACAGGATTTAGCCGAGGCCATTGCGGAAGACGGACCCGGGTTGCGTACGATTGTTTCCGAGCATTATAATCCGATTATTTTGCTCATCCGTGATTTGGAGAAACCAGTGGTGTGTGGCGTGAATGGCGTAGCCGCAGGGGCCGGTGCCAATATTGCCCTGGCTTGCGATATCGTTTTCGCTGCGTCGTCTGCTTCATTTATACAAGCGTTTTCCAAAATCGGATTGATTCCCGACAGTGGTGGAACTTTTTTCTTGCCTCGATTGATCGGCTTGCAACGCGCCACGGCACTGATGATGCTTGGCGATAAAGTCGGCGCTACTGAAGCGTGTCAGATGGGGATGATTTACAAGGTTTGTGATGATGATAAGTTGCTGACTGAATCCAGGGACTGTGCCATTAAACTGGCTTCGATGCCTACGATGGGATTGGGATATACCAAACGCGCCCTCAATCGATCGCTCACCAATGACCTTGAACAGCAATTGGCCATGGAGGAAGAGTTGCAGGTACTTGCCGGTTTAACCTACGATTACAATGAGGGTGTGTCGGCATTCCTGGAAAAACGTAAACCTGTTTTCAAAGGCGAATAACATGCAAGAAAAAATCAAAATCGGTGTAGCAGGAGCCGGGGCCATGGGAACCGGTATCGCACAGGTGGCCGCCTTGGCGGGGCATACTGTAGTCGTTTACGATCCCTTTGACCAATCTTTGGAGCGTTCTAAAAAAGTTTTGGATGCCGACTTGAATCGTTTGGTGGATAAAGGCAAATTGGATGCAGGTAAAGCAAAAGCTGTCAGGGATGCCATTCAGCATTCCAATCAATTGGCTTCTCTCGCCGGCTGTGGTATGGTCATCGAAGCGGCTGTCGAAACACTTGAGGTAAAAAAGAGGCTGTTTGCCGAATTGGAATCTGTAGTGGATGTTAATTGTATTCTTGCAACTAACACCTCATCCTTGCCGGTGATTGCCGTCGCTGCTGCGTGTCAGCATCGAGCTCGTGTAATCGGCATTCACTTTTTCAATCCTGCCGCCATTATGCCGTTGGTTGAGATCATTCCTGCCTTCACGACCGAAGAAGCGATTTACAATCAATCGCGACTATTGGTTGATTCCTGGGGCAAGGTCACGGTGAAAGCGAAGGATACCCCTGGTTTTATTGTGAACCGAATTGCAAGGCCATTTTACGGAGAGGCAATCCGCATTTATGAAGAAGGCATCGCCAGCATTGCCGATATCGATCATGCTATGCGCACCATCGGTGGATTCAAAATGGGACCTTTTGAGTTGATGGACATGATTGGCAATGACATCAACTTCAGTGTGACTGAAACGGTGTGGATACAGATGTTTTATGACCCTCGTTATCGACCTTCCATCACACAACAACGATTGTTTGAGGCTGGATTGTTCGGCAGAAAGTCGGGTAGGGGATATTATGATTATGCCCCAGGTGCCACCAAGCCGGAGCCGACTGCCGACGACCGAAAGTTGGAATATGTATTCAACCGAATCCTATGCATGCTTATCAATGAGGCTGCAGATGCTTTATACCTAGGTATCGCCAGTCGTGATGATATCGAGACATCGATGACCAAGGGTGTTAATTACCCTAAAGGATTGTTGAAATGGTGTGACGAGCTTAGTGCCCAACATGTATGCGACACCATTTCCCGATTACACCAGGATTACCTCGACGACCGTTACAGGCCATCATTGCTCTTAAGAAAATTAGCTACTGAAAATGACAGGTTTTTCTAATTAAGCTTTTGATTGTTCGCCTGTGAGGCGGTGCAAGCGGTGTGTCTGCTCATCCAGCTTGGCAATCAATTCACGTTCTTTTTTCGTTAACGCGCGATCATCGTCCTCGTATTCGCCTCTGGCGGGTTTGCTGATGTATTTACGCATCAAAAGGAATGTTGCGAGCTGTTGGCTGATTTTTTCTTTCTTGTTTTCCATGGTTATTATGGTTTGATCAATGGGGATGGGTCAAATGGTTTTTGTTTGCTCAAACTGAGTGCGTATAAATACCGCCTCTTCTTTAGGCCAGGTAAAGTGAAAGGTGGTTCCGTTGCCGGGTTCTGATTCCACCCACACACGGGCGGTTTGCTCTTCAATGATTTTTTTCACGATGGCCAATCCTACACCTGTGCTCTCGAAGGAATCGCGTGAATTGATGGTTTGGAAAATCTTGAAGATCTTGTCGTGGAACCTTGGGTCAATTCCTGGCCCGTTATCGCTGATGCTGAAACGGTGTACATCGCCTTGATCCTTATATCGGATCACCACTTTCTTTTGTTGCTTATCATTGAATTTGATGGCATTTCCGATGATGTTCATGAATACCTGTTGGATCTTGGTTCGATCCGCATGAATGTGCGGTATTTTGTCGGTAATGGTGATTTCGCAGTTTTCATGATCCAGCATGTTGATCACCTCCTCGATGATGGCTTGCAAGTCCTGATCTTCCACCTGGCTGTTTTTCTTCGCGACTTTTGAGTAGTCGAGTATACCGTTGATCAGAGACTCCATTCTTACCACACGTTCCTTGATGAGGTTGAAGTTTTTCCTGACATCTTCTGGCAACATGTGTCCTGCATCTTCTTCTATCCATCCCGTGAGGTTTCCTATGGCTCTCAGAGGTGCCTTCAAGTCATGTGATACTACATAGGCGAACTTGTCAAGTTCCTTGTTTGTTTTTTCCAAGTTGTGCTGGTAGCTGGCTATCCGCTTCTCAGCGACCTTCCGGTCTGTGATGTCGTTTTCAACAAATACATAACGCGTTTTACCATCATCGGTGATACGCGTAATATGCTCTTGAACCCAAACCGGCTTACCGTCTTTGCGATGCTTGATGGTTTCAGCGTGGTAATTCTTTTCTGCGAAATCAAGTCGGTTGATGGTTAAGGATTCCTCACTTACATTATCGGTACGCAGAAATAGTTCGCCGTTGGTCTTGCCTTTGGCATCTTCTAATGTAAATCCAGTCAGCCTTACAAATCCGTCATTTACCCACTCAATCCGTCCTTTATCATCTGTTATGATTACGGAGTTATTGGTGCCGCTCGCTACCATCGACAACTCCTTTAGTTCTTCGTTTTTACTCGTCAGCTTTTTTCTGGAGTCCTCTATTTTCATGATTACCGCGTTTTTGCTACGCGACAAATAGTAGCTCAAAACAGTCATGATCACCAATCTGGTAATGGCTGTGGTGAGGTAAATGGCATCCTTGGATTTCTCATCCAGTGGCCAAGTGATGAATTCGCCTGGTGCTGTAAAATCAGTCAGATAATACAAGATGCCGATGTTGGCCAATGACAATGTGACCGCTAGTTTTCCACCTGCACCCTCTAAAATTACATAGGCATACAATACGATGGCCCCTAGGTAATACATGTTAGGTGTTCTGACGCCTCCATTGTGATAGGATAATCCGTGAATCATTACCAGCAACGAAATGATTGATATGGCATACGCGGTTTTGGTTTGGCGGTGAAATTGCAATCCAACCAAATTGATCATCAACGTCAAGGCGGTTGACGAATATGATAATGTTGCCAGTTCATCAATTCGGTTGTTTTCGAATGCTAGGAATCCCGTGATGGCCGTACCCAATATGGATACCGCCAGAAATAATGTATAACGTTGGCGTTGTAGGATGTCTTCCTTGTTTACAATGGGTGTAGACATGATTTCAGATAAGCCGTTGAATTGATGGTTCATGCTTGATACGTGCAGTTTGTACTAAAAATTCCTTCGTTTTCTTGCTTGGCGCTTTTAGGCCACGTGAATCGGAAATCAGATCCAGTACCCGGCATAGAGTCTACCCAGATCCGACCTCCCTCTTCCTCTACGATTTTTTTCACAATCGCCAATCCTACACCTGTGCTTTCCACCGTATCGCGCGGATTGAGTGTTTGGAAAATCACGAAGATTTTTTCATGAAAGCGAGGGTCGATGCCGGGACCATTGTCGCGAATGCTGATGGTCCATGTGTCTTCTTGTTCAGTTGCGGAAATGGAGATGTTGATTTCGCTTTTATCGTTGTACTTGATGGCATTACCAATCAGGTTGGCGAAAATCTGTTGGAATTTGATGCGATCGCCGTATAGGGTAGGCAGTTTTCCATGCACACCAATCGAGCAATTTGGTGGAGGTGAACAGAAGTCGATTACCTCATAAATGTAATCGTTCAAGTCAACGGTAGTTCGCTCGCCTTTGTCGTGGTTGGCGCGGGCGAATTCCAAAAGACCGTTAATGAGGTCCTCCATTCGGGCCACACGGCTTTTGATGATATTGAAATTTGTTTTGGTGTCTTCAGAGAACTTGCCCTCCATGTCTTCCTCAATCCATTCCGTGAGATTGGAAATGGCATGTAAAGGCGCCTTCAAATCATGTGATACCACATAGGCGAATTCATCCAGTTCTTTGTTGGTGATTTCCAATTCACGTAAATAGTTCTTGATCTGTATTTCTGCCGTTTTACGTTCGTGGATGTCTTCTTGTAAGGTTACATAAGCTGTCACTTGTTCGTTTTCATCCAGAATGGCGGAAACGTTGATTTGTGTCCAATACCAGGTGCCGTCCTTTCTTTTTTGCTGAATCTCGCAACTGCAATTGTTTTTATTGCGCATACGGTACCGCATGGTTTTAACGTCGTCCATATCGGTGTTCTTTCCAAAAAGCAGATCTTCCGGTAGCATACCAATGGCATCCTCAAATACATATCCGGTTTGTTGAGTAAACGCTTCATTCACCCATGTGATTCTAAAAAACTCGTCTGAAATGAACACAGCATTATCGGTTTTGCTGGCTACCAACGACAGTTTTTTGAGTTCTTTGTTCTTCTCCGCCAAGTCCTTTTCTGAAACGCGCAGGTTTTCGATGATGACGTTCTTGGAACTTCCTAGATTATTACTCAATGCCGCAATGGCAATCACTGCCAACGCACACGAGAACAAGAAATCCTGGTTGACATCCGATGGAATCGCTGCCAATACGTTTTGAACCAGATTGGCATCACCGCTTATAGTGTAGAAGTAAACCTGGTTGATGACGGAAAGTCCTAACATGACCCATCCATACCTTTTGCCAAGCAGGATTACGGTGGCAATGATCATGAAGAGGTAATAGAAATTACCGGAATTGCGAATCCCTCCGTAATAGTAGTTGAACAAGTGCACACAAGCGAATGCCGTCATCAGACAAACCGTGTATCCGATACGCATTCGACCATGCTTTTGAAGGGCGAGATAGTTGATCAGGAATATGCCAGCAAATGTTTGTAGCCCAACCGATAGGTTGCGATTTTCAAGCCCAAAGGTCAAGGCGTGGAAGGACTCCGCAACACACAGCAAAAAGCAGGTGATGGAGAATGTTAAAAACAACTTATATCGCTGTTTTTCAATTAGGTTGTCGGTTTCAATGCTGTTATATAACTCCCATGAGAACAGCCTGCCCATATGGGCTTTTAGTTTCGTGAACATGGCCGTTTGTACGGCAACTGATTCGTCTGGTTTCAGTTAGATGGAGAGAATTCCTGTGGTTTAGCTTCTAACAATTGAATGTCAGCAACTTAATGTAATGTGTCATCCGTTCCCTAAAAAGGGAGATACTTTTACGAAATCATTATGGCCAACTTGAAAATCACCATTTTGCATGTTGAGGACGACGAGGTGGATGCCATGGTTGTTCAACGTGCGTTGAAGAAAACTGGTTTTGAATACCAGTTAGTTCAGGCCCGCAATGGGTTAGAAGCATTGGATCTTCTGAGGGGAACCAATGGCCATGAAAAACTTACTAAACGGCCTTTGGTGATCTTGTTGGATCTGAACATGCCTCAAATGAATGGGCATGAATTCCTATCGGAGCTACGCACTGATCATGAATTGTGCATGATTCCCGTCTACGTCCTTACGACATCTTCTGACGAAAACGATATTTTGCAAGCCCATAGGCGCAACGTGGCTGGCTATATTCTCAAGCCGGTCAATTTGGAATTGTACAATGAGGCTATCCAAACGCTTTTCAAGTATTGGAGCCTCATCCGCATGATCTAAAAAAACAAAAAGGACCCGCCCATTGGACGGATCCTCTCTACCGGTCAGCTTAAGTTACTTTCCTGCCAAGACCTTTTGACTCATGGGGGAAGTCTTGCGGAAGGCGTGGTAGATATCGTCAATTGTGAGCCCATTCTCCTCCAACGCATAAGGCAGCTCTTTAGCGATGTTGGTGATGAGTCCACGCAGGTCATCAAAAGTGTGGTTGCGGCTGATGGGGAGCCGCAGTCCAGCTTGATTGATGGCCACACTAGGAAATACAGAGAGATTAAACAGGTAGCCTTTGTGCATCATGCGCTTCACCATATTGAAGGCTACACCTGGCTTTGATACGCCGATGAAGAAGATGGGTGTTTCATTCTCCCACATCAAAGGCAGTTCGAAATCATTGCACAACTTGTTCACATACTCCACACGTTCGCGCAGCTGCTGCTGCATCACGTTAATTTCTGGTGACAAGTGAATTTTGGCGGAGGCAATGCATGCACCCAACATCGGAGGCTGGATGGGGCCTGAGAAAATGAATGGTTTGCTCAAGTTGCGGCAATACTCATGTGTTTTTTCATCCGGGAACACGGTTACTCCACCTGCTGCACCGAAAGCTTTATTCAATGAAGTCACCAAAATCATTTTAGGGTGGAAGTAGGGTACGGAATTCATCACGTAACCGGTTCCGTTGGGCCCCGTCCAACTCATACCATGCGTATCATCAATGTAGAGGTTGAACTGTTCGTATTTGTCGAGTAGGCGGTAGATGTCGTCCATGGGAGCCGTGTCGCCAAACATGGAATACACGCCATCGGCCATGTACCAAATCTTTTTATAGGATTTCTGGAGTTCAATGATGCGCTCTTCCAAATGATCCATGCGGTTGTGGCGGATCACTTCGATTTTAACGCCGCGTGCTTTGAGCAATTGTACCGCAGTTTGTACACTGTCGTGCACCTGGGTATCCATGATCACGGCATCCTCATCCTTCACCAGGACGGGAATATTGGATACATGTGATAAGGTAACATTCGCCAGCAGCATCGCAGGTTGACCGAACATGCAACGGAGTAGCTCCTCCATTTCGGTGTACAACTTCACGTTCACATATACACGTGTGGAGGCGAAGGCCGTGCCATACTTACGAACGGCTTCAATAACACCCTCCTTCAATCGCTCTTCCATTTCGAGCCCCATGTAGCCGCAGGTGCCGAAATTGATGATCTCTTGCCCGTTGATGGTGATGTGGCGCCCATCCATGATTTCATTCTCCCCTTGCAGGTGAATGATACCAAGTTGTTTGGAAGCCATTACGTTCTGGTTGGTGGCATCCAGAATCTGCTCGTGTTTACTTTTACCGTCTTGTACCATGGTTTATGTCGTATTGGTTTAGTGATTCGTTGTTGTTACAACGGAAAACCGGTTATTGCGAAAGGCAATACGACGAATAAGAAAATGTGATCGGTACTCGGCATTTCTGATATCCGGGTGTGGATTGAACCACTTGGGGGGCCGGGCGGCAACGGGGGGTGATGCCTTTCAGGAACGGGTCAAAATTATACATATTTTTACAAAAACAAACTTATTAACAAAAAATGTTAGCAACCCGCATAGTTGACCACATGATGGAAAATGACCTCTTTAGTCAATGGCTAGGTATTGAGGTACAAGAAGTTAAGGAGGGTTATTGCCGCCTTTTAATGACTGTTCGGCAGGAGATGCTAAATGGCTTCGGAATCGTGCATGGAGGTATCACTTTCTCATTGGCAGACAGTGCATTAGCCTTTGCTTCCAACTCCCGAAATAAAAAAAGTTTAGTGTTGGATGCTTCCATGTCATTTACCGCACCTGTTAATAACCATGATCAGCTCATTGCGGAGGCCATTGAGGCCAATACAACCCGTTCTACCGGCATTTACCACATCACCGTGACCAACCAAAACGGTAAAAAAGTGGCCTTCTTCAAGGGTATCGTATTCCGCAAGGATGAGCCATGGTTTGCCGAGGCGGAATGATGCCTATCTTCGCATACCTTAATACTATACACATCCGATAGTGGACTTGATTTTTGATATCTGCGTGGGAATCATGGTTGGTTTAAGCCACTTGATGGGTATCACTTACAAACAGCTCAACGTCCTCCTATTTGTGATCATTCATCCGGTAATCACCATTGTGCTGTTTTTTCTCTATCGCAAATATAAAAGACTGTATCAAAGCACTAAATCCTAGAAATCATGAAGCAAGCATATATAGTGGATGGACTAAGATCGGCCATCGGAAGTTTCGGAGGCTCCTTGTCCACCGTTCGTCCCGATGATTTGCTGGCCTCTGTTTTTAAAGCCCTCATCGCGCGCCACCCCTCATTGGATTCTACATCCATTGACCATATCATCGCCGGTTGCGCCAATCAGGCAGGCGAAGACAACCGCAATGTGGCGCGCATGGCTGGATTGCTTTCCGGCATTCCGCAATCGGTATCGGCTGAAACAGTGAACATCTTATGTGCATCGGGAATGGCCGCTGTGGCCAATGCCTCTCGATTTATTCAAGCAGGTGACGGTGACCTATACCTTGCCGGTGGCGTGGAGAGCATGACCCGCGCGCCTTTTGTTATGGCCAAATCACCATCTGCCTTCAGCAGAGAGGTGAACATGTTCGATACCAGCATCGGTTGGCGTTTCGTAAATCCCGCCATGCGAAAAATGTATGGCGTGGATAGTATGGGTGAAACCGCAGAGAATGTCGCTGCAAGATACAAGGTGAGCCGTGAAGATCAGGACTTGTTTGCACTCCGTTCACAGCAAAAGGCCACTGCATCACGACAAGCAGGCCGATTCATCGAAGAAATTACGCCCATCAGCGTCAGCAAAGGAAAAAATGAAACGGTCTCCTTTGATCAAGACGAATACATCAAGCCCGCAACCACCTTGGAAATTTTGACCAAGTTGCGCGCCGCCTTCCGCGAAGGTGGATCCGTTACGGCGGGTAATGCCTCCGGCATCAACGACGGCGCAGCCGCATTGCTGATTGCTTCCGAGGCGGGATTGAAAAAAGCCAATCTTCATCCAATGGCTCGCTTTGTTTCCTCAGCAGTCAGTGGAGTAGAACCTGCCGTCATGGGCATCGGTCCTGTTATCGCCGCCCAGCGTGCTTTGGAAAAAGCTAATTTATCATTCAACGACATTTCGGTTATTGAGTTGAATGAGGCATTTGCCGCGCAAGGCTTGGCGTGTATTCGCGAATGGGGCTTGGCCGATGACGATGCCCGCATTAACCCTAACGGCGGTGCCATTGCACTTGGACATCCTCTAGGGATGTCGGGAGCCCGACTCGTACTCACCGCTGCTCGCGAATTGCATCGTGTAAAAGGCAAATACGCCCTCTGCACGATGTGTATCGGCGTTGGTCAAGGTTATGCCGTAATCATCGAAAGCATATAAAAATGATATACGAATTCGAAGGATATCGCCCCGTAGTGCACGAATCGTCGTTCGTGCATCCTATGGCCACCGTTACCGGCAATGTCATCATCGGTAAGGATGTATACATCGGCCCTGGTGCGGCCATTCGTGGCGACTTCGGCCAAATCATCATCGAAGATGGTTGCAACGTGCAGGAGAATTGCACCATTCATATGTTTCCCGGAGTAACCGTAGTGTTGCAACAAGATGCGCACATCGGTCACGGTGCCATCATACACGGTGCCAACATCGGTCGTAACGTTCTGGTGGGGATGAATGCCGTCATCATGGACAATGCGGTGATTGGTGATCACTGTATTGTGGGTGCCCTCTCGTTTGTACCTGCAGAGACCGTGGTGCCCGAACGCAAGGTAATCGCAGGCAGTCCGGCCAAGATCATCAAAGATGCCACCGATCAAATGATTGATTGGAAGCGGGAAGGTACGCGCATCTACCAATCGTTGCCTCGCAGATGCATGGATACTTTGAAGCCATGCGAACCTTTGCGCGAAGTGCCTGCGGACCGACAGGTTCAAAACGGCGACTATTACAAGACTTGGAACGAAAGCAAATAATCATCCAATTATGGGAATTTATAGACTGAAAAACTATGTGGCAGGCAAGTGGGTGGAAGGCACCGGATCTGGAACGCCGCTCTTCAATGCCGTGAATGGTGAACAAGTAGCCACTGCAGGTACCGAGGGTGTTGATTTTGCCTCCATGTTGCATTATGGCCGCACCGTAGGCGGGCCGGCTTTGCGTAAAATGACCTTTCACGAGCGCGCGCTCATGCTGAAGGCACTGGCCACACACCTCAATTCGAAAAAAG
>JBMTLM010000025.1:0-12209 GCA_049431185.1 Bacteroidia bacterium
CTTGGTATCGGTAGGAATTGAACGGAGATCAGCACCCGTTGAAACCGTTGCCTTTTTTGATCCTGATTCATCCGTGCCCTGAATCACCACATTTCGTCCATCCGCTTTGGTATCCGAACCAGACAAACTGTTTGACCCTTGTTCTTTGACATCATTGCCGCTACTTGCTTGAACATTGGTCCTGTTGGATTCGCCTGCGGTACCTGATGCCCTACTGCCTCCTCCATCCAATCCTGTATTGCCAGATGCGGCTCGCCGCTCATCCACACCATTTGCACCATTTCCTGCGGAAGGACGCACATCATTACCCGACTGGGATGCCTGTCTGCGCTGATTCTCCCCTTGCATGGCTCGCGACTCAGCCCTACGCTGGTCTTCAGCGGCCCTTTGCTGTCGAGCCTCTTCACGCTTCCGCTGTTCTTCCTCGTTTTTAAGCTTCTTTTCCTCTTCCGCACGAATTCGCTCCTGCTCTATCCTAATACGATTCTGCTCCGCCAATTGCTGTTGCTCTTGTTTCTTGACCTCAGCGGCTTTTTTCCGCTCCTCTTTTTGTCGCTGGGCTATTTCCTCCTCTGCCTTTTTCAAAGCAGATTGTATCTGTTTGGTGTAGTCAGTATCATAATCAAAGTCATCCAATAAGGGATCAAAAAATATTTTAGCAACCGGCTGATTGAAAACAACTATGTTGACACCCTCATATTGAGGAAACAAAACCACTTCGAAGTTAAATGGGTAAAGATCCTGCGTTGACCGCATTGATGGCATGCTGGCATCAAATGAAACACGCTTAGTAATGTAACCAGACTTTGTGAAGGAAATAATGTAGTTGTTGTTAAGTTTCAACTCCAAATCCAACCGTTGAGAACCTGGAATTTCGTTTGTCTCACCGGTAGTGACATTTTTCAGTACCACAGTCACTTCTTCCATGCCTCCATCCTCAATCTTGATCTTAACCGGTACGCTTACCCTAGGTTGCGCCAGTGCCATGTTGGAAGCAAATAAAAACGGCATGATTATAGCTAAAAGCCGTACAAAACGAACATTCAATAGGCGGAAGCCCATTGAAAACCGACCCAAATTACTGTAATTCAAATATTTGATAAATACCATAAAGCTGTATCAAATATAATTATATACCATTTAAACTTTATGGATTATTGGATGAATATTACCACCAACATGGTTTAGGCGTTTGTTAATTTTGAGAGAATGAATTTCAAATTTAAATATTGCTTGATTTTGCTTTGGTGGATTGGTCCGCATTTGAATACGCACGGCCAGGCCATTACCATGGAACAAACCTTAGAATACATCAACAACAAGTTAAAACCAACTTCGGAGTTAACGGTAGATCGTGGAATCCTAGTGTCTAGGTATTTCAAAAACGGACAGATTGTGAGAGAAGACCAAGTCATGTGTAAGGATTTGGACATGACCACTGTAGAATATGATATCCAATCAGGCATATTTTCCATCAATTGCAAGTCAGCTTCAAAATGTGTAGACCGTCAGATGTTTGTTAGAAAAATACAACGAGATTATGGCAGAATTTCCTTTCCCGTGAAGCTGAACGGCAAGAGCATCCTCGGGATGGAAAAGGCCTTTGTGCACATGACCAAACTGGTTTTAGACCCCAAATACCAATCCACCGAACCTTTCGAATGAAATCACAATTCTTCTGGACTTTACTCCTCTTGGTAGGCTTGGCACCATGCGCATTCGCGCAAAACAATTCCGCCAAGGATCATTACAAAAAAGGCGAATACTACTTATCCAACGCCGACTATGATTTGGCCATTACCTCGTTTTCTATGGCTATCAAGCTAGACTCTACCGATGTGAACTACTTTTTACAAAGAGGCTTTTGTTACAACATCTTGAAAAAACATGATGAAGCTGTTTCAGACTTTACCACAGCCATTCAGTTAAATCCTGAAAATAAATTTGCATTCCTGTCCAGAGGAAGTGCCAAAAACAAAATCGGCGCCTTCGAATCAGCCATTGCGGACTTCGACAAGGTGTTGCTATTAGACCCTAGCGACCAGGAAGCATACAACAATCGAGGTTTTTCCAAGAAACAGCTAGGCGATCATAAAGGAGCCTGCGAAGATTGGAAAACGTCAAAAAAGATGGGAAACAAAGAAGCCCCTATCATTCTTAAAAACAACAATTGTAAATAAAGCCCCTATGAGATATTTCATCAAGCTGGCTATCATGGCCGCATCCTGTGTTTTATTTCAAATGAAAAACACAAGTGCTCAATCAGCAGAAGACAATTGCATACTGAAAGTAAACGCTGAATGGTCTGTGCCTGTTGGAAGCTGCATGGATGCGAACAATTCTTATAAGGCTTACTTCGTTAACACGTGCACCAAAACGGTTGATATCAAATTGGCGATACAGGAAAAATCCATGCGATGGAAAACCTTCAATCACCTGTCCATTGCCCCAGGGGATACTGTTGCTGGATACGCATGCAACGGTACGGGAAAATACGTAACATGGTTTAGGCCATCAGGCAACAAAACCATCACTTTCCCCACTGATGACGAGATCAACCGCGATTACAAGTAAAAATCGTAATCAAATTTCGAATACCTCTCCCTTTTGAGGTACCACTACCGAACTAGCGCCCTTCTGCAACAATAGTTTTTTCAGATTGGCAAAACCATGGTCCTCGCCATGCACTAAAAAGATCTTTTGAACCTTAAGTATATCAGCTTTGGTGAGGAATTCTATGATTTCAGAGCAATCGGCATGTGCACTATAGGATTCCATGATAGCCACTCTGGCACGAACACGGTGTTCCTCCCCGAAAATCCTTACCATCGGATTACCGGCCGCCAAGCGCCCTCCTAAACTGGAAGGTGTGCAATAGCCCACCAACAGGATGGTGTTTTTAGAATCACCTATGCTGTTGCGAATATGGTGCTTCACCCTTCCAGCCTCAGCCATCCCACTGGCCGAAATGATAATGCACGGCTCATCAGATTTATTGAGCTTCTTAGATTGCTCAACATCCGTTATAAAATGCAGGTTACGGAAATAAAACGGGTTCTTATCCCCTTCCAACATGTAATCCCGGATGGTCTCGTTATAACAATCAATATGCTTCTGGATAACACGGGTGGTATGAACAGACAAGGGGCTGTCGATGTAAACTTTTATCGGTGGCAACAATCCAGCATGCTCAATGCGATCCAAGGCATAAATCAGCTCCTGGGTGCGATCCAAACTAAAGGCGGGGATGATCAACTTTCCCTTACGTTTCACGCAGGTCTCTAAAACAATTTCCAACAGCCGTTCCTCAGAGCCTTGAATGGGCTCATGAACCCGATCGCCATAGGTCGATTCGCAAATGATGAAGTCTGGTTGAGGGAAATCCTGAGGGGAACGGAGGATCTGGTCACCCGGTCTACCGATGTCAGCCGTATACAGGATCGACTTAACAACATCTTCCTGCACCTTCAGGTTCACACAAGCGCTACCTAATACATGCCCGGCGTCGGTAAAACAAAAAGACACTCCACCACCCAAGTCGCGCCATTCGTTGTACGGCAATGTTTTGAAATACGGAAAACATTTCTCGGCATCATCCGAATCATACAAAGGTTTCAACAACTCATCGCCACGGTTCTTGCGTCGACGGTTGATGAACTCGATATCCGACTCCTGAATAGAGGCGCTGTCGCGAAGCATTAACTCACATAGATCGTAGGTGGCGGGAGTACAATGTATTGTTCCCTGAAATCCCTCACGAACCAAACGGGGAATTAATCCTGAATGATCGATATGGGCGTGACTCAAAATCAAATGATCCACCACCATCGGATTAAATCCAAAATTGCGGTTCAAAGGATCGGTCTCGGAGCCCATTCCTTGAAACAAACCGCAGTCCAATAGCACATTCAAACCACTTTCGGTGGTGATGAGATGTTTGCTTCCGGTGACGGTTCCGGCCGCACCACAAAATTTGATTTTCACAATTCCAGGCCCATTTTATAATCACAAATGTAAATCAATATAGATACTACAGCAATGCCAAATTGCAGTAAATTGGCATCAAAAATCCAACGTAATATGGGTATGATGCTAGGAGTACACTGTTCCGTTTCCGGAGGCCTGGAAAACGCCTTTGATGAAGCGCATGCGCTAGGAACCGATGTGATGCAGATTTTCACTCGTAATCAACGACAATGGAATGCAAAACCGGTTACACAAGACGAGGAAAATGCATTCGCGGCCGCATGGAAAAAGAGCACGATCAAAGTGATTTTCTCCCACTGTTCGTATCTAATCAACCTGGCCGCCGAATCAGATGAAACACGTGAAAAATCCATCGGCGCACTCACCCAGGAGGTGGAGCGTTGTACGCAATTGGGATTGAGCTTTTGTGTGCTCCATCCAGGCGCAGCAGGATCGCAGACGGAGGATGTAGCCATTGCACGGATCGCCGACGGCCTAAAACAGGTTTTAGCCAAAACCAGTGAAAGTGAAGTCATGGTGCTGCTTGAGAATACAGCCGGGCAAGGCTCCAGCGTAGGAGGCCCTTTCGAGAATCTCAGGCAAATCAAGGACCTTGTGGGCTCTGACCGCATCGGATATTGCTTCGACACTTGCCATGCCTATGCGGAAGGATTTGACATTCGAACGGAGGATGGCTGCATGACAACCTTTGCAGCATTTGACAAAATCCTCGGCATTGAAAACCTGAAGGCATTCCATCTAAACGACAGCAAAGGAGAATTGGGGTCACACCTAGATCGACACGAACACATAGGTAAAGGCAAATTGGGCATCGCGCCATTTCAATACATCATCCGTAATTTCCCTACGGTACCAAAGGTGATTGAAACCCCTAAGGAGGATGATTGGGACACCGTAAACCTTGAAGTTTTAAGATCCTTAGCATAAATATTTAACCAATACATACCATGTTTGATTTAATCGGAAAAATGGGCCAAATGAAAAAGGCCATGGAGGAAGTAAAGTCACGAATGGATCATATCACTGTCGTAGGAGAGGCCGGCGAGGGCAATGTCAAAGTCACGATGAACGGCAACATGAAAGTCACCTCGATCCAAATAAACGAACGCTACATGGATCCAAGCCGTAAGGAAGAACTCGAGGAATTAATGGAGCTTGCCATCAACCGAGCCGTTGAGCAGGCGCGTAATGTAATGGAAACCGAAATGCGGGCGGTAGGACAAGGATTGCTGCCGGGATTCCCTGGAATGTGATCAAATTTCAATGATCATTCCATCATGAGCACATCTCACATGGTTTGGAAGCAATGCGTTCACATCCACTTCCCGTCCCAACTGATGCGAAATATGCGTTAAGTAAGCCTTTTCAGGCTTCACCCGTTCAATGATTTCCAAAGCCTCCTCCAAATTGAAATGAGAGACATGCTTCTCATGACGGAGAGCATTGATGACCATCACTTTTGTGCCTTTGATTTTCTTGAACGTCTCCTCCGGAATATAATTGGCATCCGTGATATAGGTGAATGACCCAATCCGAAATGCGGTAACCGGCAAACGAAAGTGTAATACATCTAAGGGTTGAAAAACCAATTCGCCTACGGCAAAGGGTTCGTCACCAATCGCATGAAGATTGATTTCCGGTACACCCGGATATTTCAAGTCCTCGAACACGTATGGAAACTCCCGCTTCAGGGATATTGACACCCGCGGGGTGGCATAAACATCCACCTTGGTTTGATTCACATAGTTGAAGGCCCTGATATCATCCATACCAGCCAAATGATCCTTATGCTCATGGGTAAACACCAATCCGGTCAGATGTTTTACCTGCTCCCTTAACATTTGCTGACGGAAATCCGGACCCGAATCGATGACCACGTTCGTATTTCCCGCTTGAATCAGAATGGATGTGCTTAACCTTTGGTCGTGTGTATCGTTGGATTGACAAACGTCACAAGGGCAAGCAATCACGGGAATGCCTTGAGATGTTCCGGTTCCTAGAAAAACGATTTTCACTAGGCCACTTGTAGCGATTGTTGTTGGGCAAGGATGGGCTTTAGTTGCTCATACTTGTCACCCGTCAGCAGACCTTGTGTACCCAGCTGACGCATAATCTCCACCATGGACCCTACACGCGACTCTAAAACAGCGAACTTGTTCAACACGATTAACTTTCGATCTTCTATGATGCAGAATCCGGATTTGAAATTACCTTTTTCGTAGCGAACCTTATATCCGTTTTCTTCAAAAACATCCTCCAATTTCGATTGGAGTTGTGCGTTTAGCTTAAGCATACCCTTCTGAAACAAATGATTTATACAAATATAACCTTTAATGCCACATGAAACCACAAAATCCGGCCATATTTATTGACCGAACAAAACGAATGCAACAATTTAATAATGAACACGCTCCAACCCAATCCACCTTGGCTGATTGGATAAAATTCCGTACCTTCGCCAACTGATAATTAGGTGATTTCTATGCATCACCCTTGATTTGTAACATTACTGAAAAACAATTTTTTAAATGAAAATAGGAATCCCAAAGGAGACCAAGGAGCGGGAAACCCGAGTGGCACTGACTCCTGACGTTGTAAAATCGTTGGTCTCCAAAGGCTATCAAATCACTGTTGAATCCTCCGCAGGCATGGGTTCGTCCTTTGCAGATGACGACTACCGTGCAGCCGGAGCAACAATCGTTAGCGACCCAAACGCCGTCTATTCGCAAGCGGATTGTGTTTTGAAAGTAAATCCTCCTTTACCATCAGAGATCCAAATGATGCCCAAGGATAGCAAGCTAATCAGTTTTATGTGGGCTGCCACCAACAAGGATTTGGTGCATGCATGTGCGCAGGCCAATGTTACCGCCTTTTCCATGGATGCCATTCCAAGAATATCCAGGGCACAAAAAATGGATGCGCTCTCCTCTCAAAGCAATCTGGCCGGATACAAAACGGTGCTGTTGGGAGCCAACGCACTTGGAAAAATATTTCCGTTAATGATGACCGCGGCTGGAACCATCAAGCCTTGCAAAGTGGTTATAATGGGTGCAGGCGTGGCAGGATTGCAAGCCATCGCTACCGCCAAGCGACTGGGTGCTGTGGTATGGGTGTCTGATATTCGACCTGAAACTAAAGAGCAGGTGGAGTCCTTGGGAGGCAAATTCATAGAGGTCCAAGGGGATGAAAGTATTAAAACCGAGGGCGGATACGTGAAAGCCGTATCGGAGGAGTTCCTCAAAAAACAGCAGGAAGTAATTGCCAAACATGTAGCAGAGGCCGACCTCGTCATCACCACCGCTTTGATACCTGGGAAAAAAGCTCCAGTACTGATTACCGAAGACATGGTGAAAAGCATGCGTGCCGGATCCGTCATCGTTGATATGGCCGTTGAACAAGGTGGCAACTGTCCACTCAGTGAATTAAACAAGAGCGTTGTGAAACATGGCGTGACCATCATCGGTGAGGCCAACCTTCCTGGCCTTCTACCCACCAACGCCTCTGAACTTTATGCAAAAAACATCCAAACATTCCTGGAGCATTTATCCGACAAGAGTGGATTCAAACTCGATTTGAACGAGGAAATCACCAAAGGCTCCATCATCACGCACGAAGGCCAAATCATGCAGGAACATCTCAAAAACTGAAACCATGGAAAACATTCTCTCATACATTGCTCTTCACAAGGAAATCATATACTTCATCATCCTATCGGTTTTTGTGGGCATCGAAGTCATAGGTAGAGTACCTACCGTATTGCATACCCCCTTGATGAGTGGGGCGAACGCCATCCACGGGGTCGTGATCGTTGGAGCCATCATCGTGATGTTGGATGCCGACTCTAACAACATCCCCGCCCTCGTATTGGGATTTATCGCGGTTGTGCTAGGTACCTTGAACGTAGTGGGAGGGTTTGTAGTAACCGACCGCATGCTAGAGATGTTTAAAAAGAAAAAGTAAACATCCACTTTTACCAACAAACAAAGAATCATCATGGAACTGTACATACTTGAAATCAGCTACCTCATCGCCTCGGTGACCTTCATCGTAGGTCTTAAATACATGAGCAACCCGAAAACCGCCCGCATGGGAAACCTGTTGGCGGCCGCTGGGATGATATTGGCCATCATCGGCACCATATTCCTCTACCAGCACCCAGAGGGACTAACCACCCGAACCAACTTGAAAATGACGTTGATTTTCGCTGCAATCGCGGTGGGTACCATCATTGGTTGGATGACTGCGCAAAAAGTGAAGATGACCAAAATGCCCGAACTGGTTTCCATGTTCAACGGAATGGGGGGCGCCTGCGCCGCCTTGATTGGCTTAATGGAATTCGGACATAATGCAGGTAATACCGGCCCCGTGATGGCGGTGATTCTAGGACTGATTATCGGCAGTGTTTCATTCTCCGGCAGTATTATCGCCTATTTGAAATTGAACGGATCAATGTCGAAGCCCATCCGAATGCCTTCCTACAATATCATCAACACCATTTTGATGATTGGCATGTTCGCCTTTGGCGCGTACATGATTTTTGCGGGAGACCAAGACGATACGATGCTGTTGTACGCACTCTTTGCAGTGGCCCTACTCTATGGAGTCATGTTTGTGATCCCAATCGGCGGAGCCGACATGCCTGTTGTAATATCCCTGTTGAATTCCTTTACCGGTTTAGCAGCTGATTTTGGCGGATTCCTGTATGACAACAAAGTCATGCTCACCGGCGGTATATTGGTGGGATCGGCTGGAACGTTGCTCACCATTGTGATGTGCAAAGCCATGAATCGCCCATTATTCAATGTGATTTTTGGTGCCTTCGGAGAATCCGGAGCTGTTGCCAGTGGAAGTTCCACTACCGGTAGCATCAAGGATATCTCTGTCAGTGATTCGGCAGTATTGTTGAACTACTCCAAGAAAGTGGTTATCGTTCCTGGGTATGGTTTGGCTGTTGCGCAGGCCCAACATGTCATACATGAATTGGAATCCATCCTGGAAGAACGTGGAGTGGAAGTCAAATACGCCATTCACCCCGTAGCAGGCAGGATGCCCGGACACATGAATGTACTCTTGGCTGAATCCAATGTCGATTACGGAAAGCTGGTGGAAATGGAAGACATCAACCCCGAATTCAGCACAACCGATGTAGTGATCGTGGTGGGTGCCAATGACGTGGTGAATCCTGCCGCTAAAACAGACCCCTCCTCTCCTATCTACGGCATGCCTATCCTAGATGTTGAGAACGCTCAACACATCATCATCAACAAGCGTTCTATGAATGCGGGCTATGCAGGTATTGATAACCCGCTCTTTTATGACCCCAAGACCAGCATGTTGTTTGGTGATGCTAAAGATGTATTGACCAAGTTGGTGAGTGAATTGAAGGCCCTCTGATTACGGTTGTTGAAATTTTTTAGTCATTCCAAATACCAATTCGCCGGAAAATAGGTTAAATTGGTGTAGCATTTGGAAGTCATGTCAGAACCCAGGTCCTTCTCCAACATCAAGGCCATGATCAGCTTATTGGATGATCCTGATCAGGATGTATTTAAGCAGATCAGTACAGAACTCATTTCCATGGGAACCGAGGTGGTTCCTATGCTTGAAGAGGCATGGGAAACCGCTTTCGACCCGGTGATGCAAGAACGCATAGAAAACATCATCCATAAGATTCAGTTTGATGGCGTGAAGGAAGAGCTACGACGATGGGCGCTAAGCGATGACCAGGACTTACTCACGGGTGCACTCCTGGTGGCCAGATACCAATATCCCGATTTGGATGAAAGTGCGGTTCGCGGAGAACTTAACCGTATCAAAAGAGACATCTGGATGGAGCTTTCTGAATACATGACGCCTCAGGAACGCGTAATGGTCATGAACAAAGTGTTATTCGAACGAGAGGGATTTGCCGGAAACACTGCAAATTTTCATGCACCTCAAAATTCGTTCCTGCATACCGTAGTTGAATCCAGAAAAGGAAACCCGCTGCTGCTATCAACAATTTATATGATACTGGCGAAGCAGCTTGACATGCCCGTTTTTGGCATCAACCTACCCGAGCATTTCATATTGGCTTATCAAGACCCTCAGGGAAATGCCAAACCTACCTATACCTACCCTCAAGCAAACATCGTTTTTTACATCAATGCATTTAACAAGGGTTCGATTTTCCTGAAGGGTGATATCGATCAATTCATTCGCAAACTGGGCTTGGAGTTTGACCGGTCCTATTACGAGCCTTGCAGCAACACACAAATCATCCGAAGGATGATCTTGAACCTTTCCAACTCATGGCAAAAGCTGGGCGAAACGATAAAAGCCAATGAAGTAGCTGAGCTTCTCAATCACATTCCGGAAAGTCACTCCCCAGGAGACTCCGAATGATGTTTCCGGTCTGCCTCCTTGGCGATTCCCAGGAAGAAGAGGATCATTGCCAATTGAAACAGACATTGAGTGATGGAAAGCACTACCAAGCCGCTTGAAATATCTTCAAAAAACCATCCTGATACCGCCAATGACAGGATCACGGCCCCATTGCCAACAACGGAATAGGCAAAAAAAGCACGTTGTTTGCCTAATATGATAGGCAAGTTTGACAAAGGCGATGCGATAAAATTCAATAGCAACCACGGAGACATGATCTGTGCGTAAAGTCCGGCATCGCGCCATTCCTCTCCAAATACCAAAGCAAAGAGACTTGGACCAAAAACCATCAGCACAGCAAAAATGGGGAGCGAAATCACGAACAAGGTCTTCATTGTTGAAAGCAGCAACTTGGAAATCATCAGACGGTTATTGGTTTTTTCAGCCACCTCCTTGTAAAAAACCATGGCTAAAGAATTGCCAAGCATGTTCAATGGCGCCTGCAATATCCGCATGGTTAATCCATACAAACCCGTGGAAACGCTACCAAAAAAACCGGTTATCATCAGCACGATGGCCGTGCTTTGTCCAACATCCGATAGCGCATGAATGCTATTGACCCTCGGCATGTCAGCATAACGATTGGCTACATCCCTAAGACCTTTTAACGGTTGTAACAGGAATTCCGACAATCGTCCGGCAGTTGATGAAAACGCAAACAAAAATGCGGCAAAGTGACCAAGTACATTTCCAATCACGAGTCCATTGATGCCCCATCCGGTAAAATACAATCCGAGGGAGAAAGCGGAATTGGTTAGGCTTTGGCTGATTCGCGAACCCGAAATCACCACATAATTGCGCCTTCTAATTTGCCAAAAGGAATATGCCTGATATCCGCCATAAAACAACGCTGCCACAGGCACGGCGAAAAGATAATAAGAGCTGGAAGGGAAATCAATCAACTGCGCGATGGTATCCCGTGTAAAAACCAACACCAGTAAAACAAATGATGCAATAGCAACCGTGATCAATGCAGCCAGTTGTACCAGGCGTTTGCCATCTTGATCTTGCGACGGCAACCCAACGGCAAACTCATATCGACCGGTAACCACCACACCTACCAACGAGATGAACGTGGTGATGATGGTCAAAGTAGCGAAATCCTCCACTGAATAGAGTCGTGTCAGTAAGGGTGACACCAACAATGGAATCGCCTGTGCTATGGCAGACCCTGTAAAAAGGGTCAATATACTTTTGACTAAATCTTGGTGTCGGTTGAAGCGGCCGAGCATTATGGATTGCAGCCCTTATTTGGCATAGTTAACAGCACGTGTTTCGCGTATCACGGTCACCTTTACCTGACCTGGATAAGTCATCTCGGTCTGAATACGCTGAGCGATCTCGAATGATAGCGCCTCGGTGGCTTTATCGTCCATCTTTTCACTTTCAACCACAACACGCAGCTCACGGCCAGCTTGGATGGCATAAGATTTCTCCACCCCTTTGTACGACAATGCAAGCGCTTCCAAATCCTTAAGGCGTTTGATATATTGTTCTACAACCTCCCTGCGTGCTCCAGGACGTGCTCCAGAAATGGCATCACAAACCTGGATGATAGGCGATATCATGCTATTCATTTCGATTTCGTCGTGGTGGGCCCCAATGGCATTGCAGACTTCTGGGTTTTCCTTGTGCTTTTCCGCCAACTTCATTCCCAAAATAGCGTGTGGCAATTCCGGCTCGTCATCCGGAACCTTTCCGATATCGTGTAGCAGACCTGCACGTTTGGCCAGCTTCACATTCAAACCCAATTCCCCTGCCATGATGGCACAAAGGTTGGCTACCTCACGAGAGTGCTG
>JBMTLM010000026.1:0-12135 GCA_049431185.1 Bacteroidia bacterium
CGCTGCTTTCGTGTGTAGATATTCATTGGCCGTGTGATTTCCGAAGGTCGTTGGCAAAAGTAGGATTATTCATCGGTTTCCAGTTCCAGCTCGTTCGAACGCATCTCCTTTTGAGGCGAGTTCCCAGTGCTGTCGGTGCCCGCGGTTTGTTTACCGAATTCCTTGCGCAGCAGATCACGGATCGTGTTTCTTTCTTTCCGAATTTCGTCGGATATCTTTTGTTCGGTTCCTTTTCGATCCCAAGTGAATTTGGGGTCGCTGGCCGGTCCCTTCATGGAAAGGTAAATGCGTGGCCGTCCAAGGCCGTCATCTTCGATGGTGCCGAACTCCGTGTTCATCTGTTTCACTTTCTTTCCTACAAACTGAGATAAGTACAAGCCTAGCTTATAGTCTACCATGTTATCGAACGTGTGCGTACCACTGGCCGTTAAATCCAATGCGGAACTACGGATATCCATCACAGGGATGATGATTTTACGGTCACGTATTTCAATGGAGTTGGTGAGGTTGGAGAATTTGATGGTTTCCAGGTCGGATCCCTTAAGGTATTTGGCCAGCGCAAGCATGGGCTTGAACTGGATCAATTCGCCGTTTTCTATGGAAATATCGCTCTTAGCCACCACCGATCCTTCATCGAGGTTTAGTTGACGGTCCCATACAGATTGCATTTCAACTTTAGCAGAAAGGCTACCCTTCAGATTTTTATCAATCAAGGTGGTTTGTCCGAAATTACCCATTTGCTGAAAGAGCATGGAGATATTGACATTCCTGATTTGGGCGTTGCAATTGATCTTGAGGTTTTCGGCAGTTTGACCATTGATTGAACCCCCTAATTTGATTTCACCTCCACAGGTGCCGAAAATCAATCCGGAAGAAATCAACTGCGCATCTCCCAAAACAACATCGCCTGTAATATTGGTGGCTTGAAATTTCCTAAACTTGAGTTGGGCGATATTCAGGTCCAAGGCAAATTGGTGATGACTGGTGAAGGAGACTGCATTCGAATCGTTGTCTGAGGGGGAGTTGATGAAAAACTCATCCAAATCGATGAAGTCAGATGATAGGCTGGCTTTAACGTTCAGTTGTTGGTTATCCAACAGCAAGAATCCCACTAGATTGTCGAAGCTGCCTGAAACCTGAATGTCTGAGCCTCCCAACTTGGCATTCATGTTTTCCAAAACCATGTCGTCTTCGCGAAGATGCAAGGCCCCGTTGATTTCCTTGCAATCGATGGGGCTGCCTTTTATTTTGAAGGCGGCGTTTTTGAAATTCAGCGTGCCGTTTGACTTGTAGGTGTTTTTCTCTTTGGCAATACCATTAAAACGGATGTCGGCGCTCAGAGAACCGGAAATGCTCTCAACAGTATCAGGCATGTAGAACTTGCTCAATATCCCCAGGTCCGCGTCCAATTGTAAGTTCAAATCCAAGATCGGATTTGCGAAATTTTCCAGCCTTAGGTCCAGTTTGAACGGAGCGCCCTCCAATTTGGCGGAAATGGATTGGAGGGTTAAACTCTCATAAGGATAGGCGTTACTTTTCCTGCTGGTTAATGAGCCGGTTCCATTCAAGGCGGTAATTTTATAGGAGGTGCCTTCAGGATTGGCGGAAGCATTCCGCGCAATGAAATCCACCGAAAAAACAGGCGTATTACCCGAACCATAACGACCTGATAAACGGCCATTGAAAGCGACCTCGCCAGTACAGTTGAATTTTGAAAATCCTTTTGTAGCCTGCGCGGGAAGCAGGCTGATCAGCGATGAAATGTTAGCATCTTTGGATGAGAAAGAAATGTTAAAATCATCATAATATTCGTGAGACACCCAATCACCGGAAAGGTTGAAAGTCATACCTGCCACTTTAACGGTACTGGAAGCAAAACGATAGAAACCTTTGTTGATGTCAGCGGAAAGGGAGGCCGTGATTTCAGTGGGTTTTTGATCCAGGTAGGTGATTGAACCGATTTTTACAGTGGCGGACTGCAAGTCTCCTTCGAATTGAGCGGCAAAAACTTCCTGTGAAAGCTCACCTGACACATCGGCCTCGGTTACATTAAATTGAAATGCTCGAGCGGATTGCTGATCGACATAAGTGAGTTGTAGGTCCTGAAGGGCTATTCGCCTCAAATTAACCTCCAGGCTTTGGGTCGAGGTGGTATCGTCCTTAAAAATATCATAGTTCACTTGGCCTTTTTGATTCTTAAACAAGCTGAGTTGGGCTCCAATGACCTCCACGCCGGTGAGTTTTACATTCCCGGTAAAAAGATCCCAAAGGCGAAACCTGAAAGAGATTTTTTGAGCGGTAAGAAGGGTTCCACTGCTTTTAATTCCTTCGGGCTCATCAATACGGATATCGGAGAACCTGACCGCTGCGTAGGGGAAGGAACTGAAAACGGTAAAATCTATTTCCTGTACTGCTACCTTGGCCTTCAATTTGGAGTTAATGGAAGCCACGACCTGGTTCCTCAAGGCATCCCCGTAAATATAATTCAACACCCATCCTGCGACAAATGCCAATACAACGGTAAGGGCCACGATGACCCAAGCCTTGAAACGACTGCTACGGGGTTTTTCCATTTATCAGCACCACGAGATGATTAATGATCCGAGCGCCAAAAATATTGTAGTTGATCCTAAATTATCCATGAAACCGCCGAGCCTTCATCATAAAAGCTGCAACAGTCAAAAGAATTATTTACCCGTAAATCTGGCCGAAACTTCCGCCCAATTAACCAGGTTCCAAAAGGCAGCGATATAGTCAGGGCGGCGGTTTTGATAGTGCAAGTAATAGGCATGTTCCCACACATCCAGTCCCAACAAAGGCAGCCCTTTCACCTCAGCAACGTCCATGAGTGGATTATCTTGATTGGGGGTTGAACAAACCTCCAACTTGCCATCATCTTTTTTCACCAGCCACGCCCAACCTGAACCGAAACGAGTGGCACCCGCGCTGGAAAACTTGGTCTTGAAGTCCTCAAACGTGCCGAAAGCGCTATTGATGGCATCGGCCAATGAACCAGTGGGCATTCCTCCCCCGGCTGGAGATAGGATATTCCAAAACAGATCATGGTTGAAATGACCTCCTCCGTTGTTGCGCACGGCTACAGGATACTTGGAGATATTTCTGCAGATTTCCTCAACCGATAAATGCTCCGCATCGGTGCCGGCAACGGCGTTATTGAGGTTAGTCACATAGGCCTGGTGGTGCTTTCCGTGATGTATTTCCATGGTTCGGGCATCGATGTGAGGCTCTAATGCATTGAAGGAATAAGGCAAGGGTTTTAGTTCAAATGGCATGATTATCAGTGTTTTAATAAAATTTAAATGTTCAGGGTATCGACTTCAAAGGTAGAAAAAGACTACCCTAAAGGGTGGAATTAATCCTCCCCAAAAAAAATTTTAAAATGTTGGTTTAGATATGTTTAATTCCACTATATTTGCGCCACAAAACTTAATCTAAAACCAACAACACAATGAAAAAAGTATTTGCTGTACTAGCTGTAGCTGGTATGTTCGCATTCGTAGCTTGTGGTCCTAAGGCTGAAGAAGCTACAACTGAGACCACTGATTCTGCTGCAACTGTAGAAGCTGCTCCTGCTGAGCCTGTAGCTGAGCCTGCTCCAATGGACTCTGCTGCCGCTGCTGCTCCTGCTGATTCTGCTGCTGCTCCTGCAACAAAGTAATAATGGCTTTCGGGCTATTATCAAAAAAACCCCGATGGTACCATCGGGGTTTTTTGTTTTTTATCAATTTGGATTTGCCTCATAACTACAAACAGCCTGTTCGTCCACCGTCCACCGGTACATTGATCCCCGTCAAATACGAGGCCGCAGGCGATGCTAAAAATGCAATGGCATTGGCCACCTCCTCCGGAGCGGCAAACCGACCCATCGGTATTTCAGCCAACATTTCACGTTCCAAATCACTTACGTCCTTCCCCGTTTTTTCCGACTTGGACTGTATCAAATTGGAAAGCCTGGCCGTCGCCGTTGCCCCAGGCAACACGTTGTTTACGGTGATTCCATAGGGAGCAACTTCCAACGAGAGGGTTTTGGCCCAGTTGGCCACCGCCGCCCGGATGGTGTTGGAGACTCCCAAGCCTTTCAATGGTTGCTTTACCGAAGTGGATATGACATTAATGATTCGACCATAACCAGCATCACGCATGCCTGGCAACAACTCTTGAGCCAAAACGTGGTTGCAAACGAGGTGTTGCTTGAATGTGTTTTCAAAATGGCTGATTTCGGCATCCACAATGGGACCCCCGGCCGGCCCCCCGGTATTATTGACTAAGATTTGTGCCGCATTGCCTTGGGACAACCAATGTCGAAGCGATGCTCGAAGTTGGTCGGGCTGAGCGAAGTCGGCAACAATGTATCCATGTGGCTTCCCTTGAGCTGGCGATAAGCTGCCCAAGGCTTTTTGAAGTGATGCTTCGCTTCGAGCCACCAAGGTGATTGAGGCGCCGAGCAAGCTTAGTTCACGGGCGGCGGCCAGGCCAATGCCTTGCGTGCTTCCGCAAACAACAGCTGCAAACTGATTTAATGCTAAATTCATGGTTTAAAATTACAAACTGAGGACTTACATTATGCAAAAAAAGAAATCCACCTTGCATTGTTTGTAAGGGCAAATCCTTTTTGTGGATTTTCTAAAAAAATTACATAGATTTGATAGTCAATCTTAAAATTTAGAAAATGTCTTTAGACAAGCCCCTATACCCAGGTTTCTACTTGCCACTTTTTTTAGTCCTTTTATTCCAGTTCACTTCTATTCGGAATACATCAGCATCTCATGGGGCTGGAGGAGAGTTAAGTTGGACGTGTCTTAGCTCAGGCGACTACAAATTCACCTTAAAGTTTTACAGGGATTGCTCGGGGATTCCTGCACCTACTTCTATCAATTTGTCTACCACTGTTCCAGGAATTCCCACTATTTCGATGACACGAACAGCTGTTAACGATTTAAGCCCGGCTGGATTCACCCCAAGTGGGAATTCATTTTGCCCAACCTGTTTGACTACAACGGCCAATATTGGACTGTTTGATGAAAACATTTACGAGTCTGCTCCAGTAACACTTAGTGGCGTTCCTCCAACAAATGGATGGGAATTTTTTTGGGGACAATGTTGCTTGAGCGGAAGTCTATCCAATATCGCCAATGCTGGAAGCACAGGCTTTAGAATAAGGGCAATTATGTATCCCTTCAACAATCAAAACATGTCACCTTGTTTTGATTCATCACCATTCTTCGCTGCTAAGCAATCGAGTGCCGTTTGTTCAGGAACTCCTGTTACCTACAACCCTTCCATTATCGACCCCGATAGAGATTCCATTACTACGAATTGGACTCCCTTAGTAACAGATTCTGGCGGCATTGCAACATGGGTAAATGGATATAATACAAGTTTGCAATTGCCTTCATCTATTCAAAACACCAATAACTCCGGTCCCAATTTAAATACGCAAACCGGAGAAATATCCTTCACTTCTTACACGGGAGGATATTTCACAGTATCTACAGTTGCAACCTCGTACAAGTGCGGAATAAAAGTTGCTGAGATGTTTAGATTCGTTAATATAGTTATAAATAATAATTGCCAAACCATCAATGGGCAGACAAATATCCCGCCGATTTTGACATTAATTGACCCACAAAGTGGAGGCGGAGCAAACTTTTCTGACACCGTATATGCGGGAGACACCGTAAGATTTCAATTGATTGCAACAGACTTTCAAGTTTTCAATAATGGTTTACAACAAACCATTGCCATTGAATCGAATGGCGACCAATTTGGGGACGGTTTCACGGACCCAAATAATGGATGTCCGCTACCACCCTGTGCCACTTGGAGCAATGCATCCCCAACTCCTTCAAATCCAAATTTGGTAGGAACAGGCCAGTCTACCACCACACATAATTTTGAATGGGTCACTACAAATGCGCATTCAAGGTTTACTAATGGAGTTTGTCAAGGAGGGTTACTGGAGCCACACTTGTTTCACATTAAGGCATATGACGACTATTGTATTGGTCCTGGGGTAAATTCGGCTACCATATCCATCCTTGTGCTTTCCAAAGGCCTAGATGGTTTCGTTTATGCTGACTTCAATTCCAATTGCTCTC
Organism: Bacteroidia bacterium; assembly: GCA_049431185.1. Classification (GTDB taxonomy): domain Bacteria; phylum Bacteroidota; class Bacteroidia; order AKYH767-A; family OLB10; genus JALRAP01. Next base: position 6,120 of record JBMTLM010000026.1, read on the forward strand.
AGGACTATTTCGAAGAGGGTGTTGAGGGTGTGGTGTTGGAAATTAACCCTGGTGGATATATTGTCACCACTAACGCCGCAGGAAATTGGTCGCTTACTGATAGCCTCCCGAATGGATCCTACACTATTACCATTGACACAATAAATTCTCATCTAAATTTCAACTGTCAAACCACTCAAGCTTTTAATATTGTAAACGGCACTGCTATCATGCCTAATTTTTTCGTTGAATTAGATACAGTTTTATGTGTTGACCCTGAGATATCGATTTCCACTTCACCTACAAGGAGGTGTTTTAACAACCAGATTTATGTGAATGCATGCAATGGAACAGAGTCATTAGCCACACTTCAAAATTCATATGTTGATGTGGAGCTAGACCCTCTTTATTCATTCAATTCGGCTAGCATCTCTTATACACCATTGGGAGGCAATAAATTCAGATTTAATTTGGGAGACCTTCAACCATGGCAGTGTAGCACATTTAGTATTAATGCATTTTTGTCATGCTCAGCAACATTGAACCAGACTGTTTGCTTGAACGCAGCGTTGTACCCATTAGATTCGTGTATTTTTGACACCATTCCCGGTCCGGGAGATTGCACCTTACCATGGGACCAGTCAAGCTTAAGTGTTAACGGATATTGTCAAAATGACACGGTTTATTTTGTAATCAGCAACACCGGAGACCCTATCGATGGTGACATGGAATGTTTCTCTGAAGTCAGAATTTTTATAGATGGCATTTTAACGATAATAGACTCCGTTCAAATTGCAGGCGGAGATACTGTGGTTTTTTCTTTTGCAGGAACAGGTCAAACCTTCCGACTAGAAGTAGATCAACATCCATTACATCCAGGCAACTCGCATCCTAATGACGTTGTTGAACTATGTGGTTCTGGCTCACCTTGGACTCCCGGATTGGTAAATGCTCAACCTTTGGACGATGCCGAACCATTTATTGATATCCTTTGTAACCAGGTACTAGGCGCATACGATCCAAATGATAAAATTGGATTTCCTACTGGGCTGACGACCAATCATTACATCTATCCCAACCAACAGCTTCAATATAGGATTAGATTTCAAAATACTGGAAACGATACCGCATTCACGGTTATCATTAGAGACACCCTTGATGTTAATCTAAATTTATTTACTGTTTCCGCTGGGGTTTCTAGCCATCCTTGTAACTTTAGAATTTATGGACAAAGGGTTTTAGAATGGCGTTTTGACAATATTTTATTGCCAGATAGCAATGTGAATGAACCTGCAAGTCATGGCTTTGTTACATTCACGGTGGAACAAATCCCAGACTTGCCTGACTTCACTACTATACTTAACGCTGCAGCCATTTATTTTGATTTCAATGCTCCAGTGATAACCAATCAAACGCTACATACAATAAATAGGAACCCGTTTTTAACTGGGGTTTCCGAGCCACAGCCTTTATTTCATGAATCATTTTTGATCTACCCAAACCCGGCCTCCGAGTCTTTCACATTGATGCTGAACGACCAATCCTTAAGTAAAATAAATAGGGTAGAGATTTTTTCAATGGATGGAAGAATGGTGTCTAAACCAATTAAGGTACAACAAAAATTAAGCACCATTCCAATAAAAGATTTTGTTAGTGGAACATTTTTTGTCAGAGTCATTTTTAATGATGAGAGTAGCATAATAAAACCATTAATTGTAAATAAATAAGAATTTGCCAAATATTATTAAAGAGATTGTAAAGCTTCTAACTGAATTCACTTACTTTGTAATTAATTATTAGTTATGCCCGTAGCAACACCTTTCAATTTCAAAAAATGGATCGATGAGAATCGCCACCTGCTGAAACCTCCCGTTGGGAACAAAGTGGTATACAAGCCCGAGCAGGATTTTATAGTGATGGTAGTTGGAGGACCCAACTCTAGAAAAGACTATCACTATAACGAAACGGAGGAGTTTTTCTATCAATTGGAGGGCGACATCCAGGTCAAAATTCAAGAGGACGGAAAGCCTCGAACCATCGATATCCGTGAAGGGGAAATCTTCCTGCTTCCGGCCAGAACACCCCATTCACCCCAACGCGGCCCCAATACCGTTGGATTGGTAATGGAAGTCCACCGCAGACCCGGAATGAAAGACCGCTTGCAATGGTATTGCGAAAGCTGTAACCATCTCATGCACGAGGGCATCTTGGAATTGAAAGACATCGAAACCGAATTGAAAGCGGCCATGGAGCTTTATTACTCCTCCACGGAACTGCGCACCTGTAAAAATTGCGGATCCGTCATGGAGCCGCCACCAAAACTGTCTTAACCATAGATTACTGCCCGTTGGCAGATTGCGGATAGAGACTTTTATGTTTCTCTAAAACCATTGCCGTCAGCTTTTCCCTAAGCTCAGCAATGTTAACGCCTTTTGCCGCCGAGATGAAAACACAGGATGGATTGCCCTTGGCCAGCCAGGAGTTTTTCAACTCCTCCAAACTTACATTCTCTTTGGTGGCAGGGGTTAAATCATCCAAATCCTTCTGCACATATCGATACGCATCAATCTTGTTAAATACCATCATTACGCGTTTATCCGCAGCACCAATGTCCGCCAAAGTCTGATTCACCACATCTATTTGAGCTTCAAAATTAGGATGTGAAATGTCTACGACATGCAATAGGATGTCCGCCTCTCTCACTTCATCCAAAGTGCTTTTGAAGGACTCAACCAAATTGTGAGGCAACTTACGGATGAAGCCTACGGTGTCGGAGAGCAAAAACGGTGTGTTGCCATATACGACCTTCCGAACGGTGGTGTCCAACGTGGCAAAAAGTTTGTTTTCCGCAAACACATCCGATTTACTCAACAAGTTCATGAGGGTTGATTTACCCACATTGGTATAACCCACCAGTGCCACACGAACAATGTTTTCTCGAGACTTTCTTCTAGTCAGGTTCTGCTTATCTATTTCACGAAGCTTTTCTTTGAGTTTGGATAATTTATCCCTGATGACTCGACGGTCGGTTTCTATTTCGGTTTCACCGGGGCCGCGCATTCCAATGCCGCCACGCTGCTTCTCCAAGTGAGTCCACATTCGGGTCAGTCGTGGAAGCAGATATTGATATTGGGCCAATTCCACTTGTGTTCGGGCCTGTGCCGTCCTGGCCCTGCTGGCGAAAATGTCGAGTATCAAAGTGGTTCGATCCAACACCTTGCAACCTACGATTTTTTCTACGTTACGTAATTGTGAGGGCGTCAATTCATCATCAAAGATTACTATGCCGATGACATTGGTTTTCACAAAACCGGTAATCTCCTCCAACTTACCTTTACCCACATAGGTCCTGGGGTCGGGGTATTCCAGCTTCTGGACAAAACGGCGCGTGGAAACGGCTCCCGCCGTTAATGCCAAAAATTCCAACTCATCCAAATACTCGGTTGTCTGCGCATCGGTCTGGCCCTGTCGGCACACCGACACCAAAACCACCCGCTCCTCTTGTTTCGAAGAAACCGTCATGGATAAAAACAGGTTGGGCCATGCCCTAAAGTCACCATACTTAGAACCAACCCCTACCCTGCCCAACTTCCATGAAGGGCCAAGGGATGCGGCTAACGATCAGGATCAATCCCAATAAGTAAAACATCAAAATCGCACCAAACTTTTGGTGGTCGGTGGCGGCCTTTTTAGCCTTGATATGACCAATGGTGATCAAGACGATTCCAATGACCATGGTCAACGCATGCTCCACCGCCAAAAACCTCAATAGACCATCCTTCATGGTGGCACCCATATCCGACAAGGCGGCACCAATGGTGTCATTCATGAAATACATGACAAAGCCCAAGACCAGCTGGATATGCGCTGAAATCATGGTGAATAAGGAAAGTTTGCGGTCGGTGGCATCAAAAGCCCTTCCTGATTTACGAGCCATAAAAGCCCTGTAAATCATAACCAAAAGAAGAACCAATAGAACCCATCGCAAAAGGGAATGAAGGTGTAGAAATCCTGTGTACATGATTTTGAAAATATATCCTCCAAAGGTAAATAAACGAAAACATAAAAACCTATTTTTGGCTACGGAGGTGTGGCTGCATCGCCCGAAAAAACATTACCCGCCGACCCTAAAAAATCCATTACCCACCCCATTTAAAACACCCTGATTAGCATTTCATGAAATCCTTTGTGACTGTAAAAATCGCACTCCATAAAAGAGCTTTTTGGGCAGGCCTTGCGATCTGCGGCATCCATCTGTTCTTGCAATCACCCTTGCGTGCTCAGGAAACGTATCCTGTTATGGGAATACCCTATCGACACGAGCTTACTTACGTTTTTACAAACGCAAGGATTCACATCGATCATAAAACCGAAATCGACAGCGGCACGCTGATCATTAAAAAGGGAGTCATTGAAGCGGTGGGGAAAAATCTTCCGGTGCCCAAAGGTGCCATTGTTCATGACCTCAAAGGCATCCACGTTTATCCTTCGTTCATAGAACCTTACTCCAGCTATGGCATCAGCGCTTCAACTCCGCACCGCCATGACAGTCATGAGGGGCCCAAGCCACCTCAAACCGTCAGCAACACGAAAGGTGCCTATTCATGGAATGAGGCTCTCAAGCCAGAGGTTGAGGGCCACAGGCTATTTGTGGCAAACGAGGAAATCGCCTCTAAAATGCGAAACGCCGGGTTTGGTGCAACATTATCACTGCCAATGGACGGTATCGCACGTGGTAGTGGCTGTGTGGTTTTGTTGGGAGATGACAAGGAACATGAATTGCTGCTACGCGAGCGCGCCGCGGCATCCTTTTCCTTTAACAAAGGTTCCTCCAAACAAGACTACCCAACCTCTGAAATGGGTGCCATTGCGTTGTTGCGGCAATCTTTTTTAGACGCTGAGTGGTATGCCACCGGCGGTTACAAAACCGAACACAACATTTCCATCCAATCGTGGATCAACAACCGAAAGTTGCCCTTGATTTTCGAGTCCACGCAGTACCTGCAATCTCTGCGCATCGACAAAGTGGGTGACGAGTTTGGCGTGCCGTTTATCATCAAAGGATCCGGAGATGAATATAAGCGCGTGGCTGAAATCAAAGGAACCGGCAATGCATATATCCTTCCCTTGAGGTTTCCTGAACCCTACAACGTGTCTGATCCCTATGACACCAGAAGCCTGACCCTCGAGGATTTGCTCCATTGGGAACACGCCCCGTACAACGCTTTTCACCTGGAGCAATCGGGTGTTCGCATCGCCTTTACCTCCGATGGATTGAAAGATGTGGAGAAATACGTGGATCAGTTACGATTGATTCAATCGAAGGGGCTTTCCAAAGAGTCCGTACTCAAGGCGGCCATTACCACTCCTGCCGAGTTGATCGGCATACAAAACGAATGCGGCGCCCTGAAAAAAGGAATGATCGCCAACTTCATATTGGTTTCCGGTGATTTGTTTGACGGAAAATCCAAGATCATACAAAATTGGGTGAAGGGTATTCCATATGAAACAAAAAACGCCCCTGTTGAAGCGATTGAAGGCCAATATGCCTTGAACGTTAAAGGTTCGGAATTAGGATGGCTCAACATCACCAGATCTCCCTTGGAGTTGAACGGAAAAGTCATCTCAGGTGTAGACACAGCCAATGCCAAGGTGCGGTTTAAAAACGGCATCATCAATATTTCCTTTGAATTCCAAAAAGGCAACGCCAAGGGCGTGTATGATCTTCATGGATTCAGGAAAAAAGACGGATTCGAAGGGGAAGGCACCCAGACGGGTTATTGGTCAGCCAAATTGATTGACTCATCCTTAAAATCCACGACCGATTCATCCAAAACCGAGGAATTGAGTGTCCCAGAAAAACTACCCACACCCGTAATCGCCTACGGTTTTTTGGATATGCCGCGGGCCGAAAAAACCATTCTGAAAAACGCAACGGTATGGACCAATGAGTCGGCGGGAATTTTAAAGGGTACGGACGTATTGATTGAAAACGGGAAAATTGATTTTAAGGAGTCTAATTCCGCTTTATCAGATG
>JBMTLM010000027.1:0-12090 GCA_049431185.1 Bacteroidia bacterium
TAAAGGTGTGGTATATGATACCGGTGGACTGAGCCTAAAACCCACACCGGGTTCCATGGATTATATGAAATGTGACATGGCCGGCGGAGCCGCTGTAGGCGCCGCCATGTATGCCATTGCCAAATTGAACCTTCCCTTGCACGTTGTAGCCTTGGTGCCCGCTACGGACAACCGACCTGACGGCAATGCCTATACCCCTGGTGATGTGATTACCATGATGAGCGGACTTAAAGTGGAGGTACTCAATACGGATGCCGAAGGACGCATGATCCTAGCGGATGCTTTGCATTATGCCAAGCGATTGCAACCTGAGCTGGTGATGGAATTTTCGACTCTTACGGGTGCGGCGGCAGCAGCCATCGGCCACTACGGAATTGTTGCCATGGGCACTTGCCATGAGGATACGCGTAAGTCGCTTCACAAGAGCGGTGAAATGGTGTATGAAAGGTTAGCTGAGTTCCCTTTCTGGGATGAATACGATGACTTGATCAAATCCGATGTGGCCGATATTAAAAACATCGGCGGACCTATGGCAGGCGCCATCACCGCAGGTCGTTTTCTTAAGAAATTTACCGATTATCCTTACATGCATTTCGACATCGCCGGGCCTGCATTCGGTAAGGGGGGCGACAGCTACAGGGGCAAAAACGGCACCGGAGTAGGCGTGCGCTTGATCATTGAATTCCTCAAGCGGCAAGCGGCTAAATAAACGCCCCTGCAACATTCCGAACACACCACATAAAAGAAACAGATACACATGAGCGGGGTTGAAAACGAAGACCGAATCGTAGTTGGCATTACCATAGGTGACATCAATGGTGTTGGTCCGGAGTTGTTGGTGAAGATTTTTTCCGACCCCCGAATGGCACAGGTTTGCACGCCCGTGATTTACGGTGCATCCAAAGTGTTGTCGTTTTACAAGAAAGCCATCGGCAACAATGATTTCAACTTCACCACCATCAAGTCGGAGAGTGAAATCATCGATAAAAGAACCAATGTGCTGAATTGTTGGGAGGAAGAAACGAAAATAGAACCTGGTATCGCTTCCGCTGAAGGGGGCAAATATGCCTTCATGGCCCTTCAGCAAGCCTGTAAGCACTTATCAGAAGGTGTTTTGGATGCCTTGGTTACTGGTCCCATTGACAAGAAAACGATGCAACAGGATGGCTTCCGCTTCCCGGGACATACCGAATTCCTATCTCAACAATTTCCGTCTAACGAACATTTAATGATGTTGGTGAGCGACCGTTTACGTGTAGCCACCCTCACCGGTCATATACCCGTGAAAGACGTGGCCGGTGCTCTTACCTCGGAAAAGATATTGTCAAAGCTGAAAGCCATGCACCAGTCGATTCGCAGGGATTTTGGCATTGGCAAGCCGCGTATCGCCGTCTTGGGGCTGAATCCCCATTCAGGAGATAGCGGACTCATCGGAACAGAGGAACAAAACATCATTTTACCAGCCATCAAAACCGCATTCGATCAAGGGATCCTGGCCTACGGCCCCTATGGCGCCGACGGGTTTTTCGGTTCAATGAACTACCAATCGTTTGATGGGGTTTTGGCCATGTATCACGACCAAGGGCTTGTTCCCTTCAAGGCATTATCCTTCGATTCCGGCGTGAATTTTACGGCAGGACTGCCTATTGTTCGCACCTCTCCCGACCATGGTACCGCTTATGACATTGCTGGCAAAGGTGTAGCGAGCGAGGACTCCTTCCGAACTGCCATATATGTTGCATGTGACATCGTCCGGAAAAGAGCTGCTTTCGATGAAGCTTCGGCACAACCGCTCAAATTCTCAAAGCTCAGCGGAGACCGGTAGTAAGATTATCCCTGCCACTGTTTTAGCAATCAACCAAAAGGATACCGTTACCCCATAAGACCAACGCGAATATTGTTAAGGGTTCAAACAACTTGCATCAGCCACCACCATTAATCTATGACTACGCGCATTCTTAGGCAAATTTGGGTCGTTGTTGGCTTGCTGTTCGTAGGCATCGGAATCCTGGGTTTCTTTATCCCTTTGATGCCTTCATTGGTCTTTTTCCTGATCGCCACATATTGTTTTGCTCGAGGATCATGGCGATTCCTACGCATGTTGGTTGGAAACAAATATGTAGGCCAACAGATCATTGACTACCACAAGGGACGAGGCATGACCATGTCCACTAAAATCAAGGCCATCGTGTTCATGTTGCTGAGCATGGTCATCAGCGCATTTTTCCTGGTCGACAAGGATTGGGTTCGATTGGCCATTTGTGCCACAGCCATCTTGGTGGTACTCATCATTTTATCCCAAAAAACAAAAGACGCCTGACGTTTATCCATTTATTTTCGTTCCTTTTATGGAATATTGGCATTACCAGCATCTTTGGAGGGTGTCATTGAGAAAACCATATGTGGCTGATTAACAAAAAAAGGAACGAAAAAGCTGAAGACCGAGACCTGGTTTTAGATTATAAAAAAACCGGGGACCGTAAAACGCTCGGCATTCTCTTTGATCGATACTCACACCTGGTTTTCGGTGTTTGCATGAAATACCTGAAGAACCAGGACGACAGCAAGGATGCCACCTTGAACATTTTTGAAAAAGCCATGACGGATTTAAAAAAATACGACGTGGAAAAATTCAGTTACTGGATTCATACCGTTGCCCGAAACTATTGTCTAATGCAATTGAGGAGCCGCCGGGCAATGGTTTACATTGATGACCATGAAGGGCCCGGAGAGAAAGTTCTGAATCAATCACCGGAAAGCCAACCAACAGAAGACCTTGAAAACAGAATTCAATTGCTGGAAGAGGCCATCGAAAAACTCAATCCGGAACAAAAGATTTGTATCGACCTATTCTACTTGAAAAAATATTGCTACCAAGACGTTTCCAAAATAACAGGCTACTCACTCAAGGAGGTTAAAAGCCATATTCAAAATGGAAAAAGAAATTTGAAAATCTATATTACCAAAAACAGCCATGAACAATCCTTTGAATAAATCCATTTTTTCCGAAACGGGTTGCCTCAGCCGTCGTTCGCTGTTGTCATATCGAGATGGAATACTGTCGAGGTCAGATATGCATGAAGTGGAAAAGCATTTGGTGGATTGTGAATTGTGCAGTGAGGCATTGGAAGGCCTAGAGCTATTAACCAATACGGCTGTACTGGATGAAATATCCCATCATGTTACCGGGAATGATCGATCTAGCTCCTCTGACAAGAAACCGCTACGCTATCTGGCCATGGCCGCATCTGTTTCTGCCGTTGTAACCTTGTCTTATTTTGCCATACAACAATCCCAAAAGGCTAACCCTTCAAACCAGGCCCTCAATCAGTCCCCAACCACCATTGACAAAACCATCACCGAACCTTCTTCAGCTCCTGACCAGCAGTACGCCAGCCCCGTTTATCCTACACCATCAACAAGTGTCCTTGAGCTTAAAGATGTCCGCCAACCCGATCAGCTTGTTGTGAATGAAAGCATAAAGGAGGATCTTCAAATGCAAAAAGACAACCAAGATGCTGAGATGAAGTCAACCATTAATATGGTTTCATCAGGCACTGTTGCTGCGCATGACGACATGGCTACATCCATAGACGTCGTTGTTCCATCCAACGCAGGTGAAGCAGCAATGCCTTCGGAGGTCTTGTCAGAATCGGAAGTGAAATCCGTTGAAAGGATTGTGGTAGCCAAACAAATATCCACCAAAGGTTCAAGAACGCCCGGTGCCACGGCTCCTTCGGCGGCCAGCAATTCATACATCATGCAGGAAGAGATTTCCGGGAATATGCAAAACCTGAAAAAGAAAGAGTCCACATCTCAGAATTCCCCTTTGGAGCTCTATCAAAACAAAAAATATGCCGAGGCGCTCAACGGGTTTGATGCCATGATCCAACAAAAAAGTACTGATGAATCAGCACTGTTTTACAAAGGTATGTGTCTTTATCATCTCCAAAGGTTCAGTGAGGCCTCAGCCGTATTAGAAGTCGTTGGCAAAAACCGTAACCTATCCTACTCAGATGAGGCATTGTATCATGCAGCATTATCCTTTGAAAAAAGCGGGGATTTGACTTCGGCCGGGAACATCCTCGAAACCCTGGCGGCAGGCACGGGTTCGTTTAAGCAAAAGGCGGCTAAACGTCTCAAGCAACTGAATCGGTAAAAAAAAGCTCCAAAGCCTTGGAGGCCTCATCCGGTTGAGATGTTCCAATCAGGATTCTTGATCCGTTTTTCAAAACCACTTGAATGCCTTTGTTGCCTTTCATGTTGACGGCCCTGCCATTGAATGACCACCTAAAGCCCCAACCACCGTACTCCATTAGCGGGTTGTATTTCCTTACAAAAACTTCCTTGATTTCCTCCTTCCCGATTTTACAGGTTTTAAATTGCAAAGGGAAGAACCTGTAGGTAATGGAATCAGTCTGGATGACGGTGGTTAACCTTGATAGCCAAATGAAAAGATTCATGGCCGCCAAAACGGATACCGTTAACGGAAATTGCCAATGCATGATGCCGAATTCAGCATGACTAATCCACAAGATCAAGAAGGAAACAATACCTGACAGGATCAGCCAGATGCGTGGAAAGCTCTGCTGCTCCATAAACAACGGTTGTTTGGCATCCATCAACGACTATAAAAACGCAATAAATTAGGGTCGGTCTCTTTTGACTTCACATCCTCCAATGTGGCGAAAGCGATACTCCTGACCTCATCAATTTTGCTGTCGCCTTCACCGCCTTGCCCATAGTTGTCTTTCCCGTATGACTTAAAAATTTCCGCCAGTGCCTGTGATGCCGCCAAACGTACAAACCACTGAGGATGTTTATAAGCAATATCGCCGATGACCTTCACTCCCGCTTTGGCATTGCCGTAAGAGCAACGTAGCAGGAATTTACCAAAGGATTGCACTGCACCATACGTATCGAATCCTTGGGTATTGCCCATATGATTAGCCATGTAGGCGTATTCGGCATCTGAACCATATTTCACATAGAACCCTGAAACCATTGATTGCACACTGGGGTTATTCTGGTTTTCCCAATCCTTGAGCATGGCGACTCCACGCGATTTGTCAGCATCCAATATATAGGCCATTGCGGCATTCATGACACGATACGACTTTTCACCAACCGCCCTATTGGCCATTTCAACAACCGCAGGGTCTTTTGGAAAAACAACCATCAACAAGTCAAAGGCATCTGACCTTACCGTTGGGTGCGGGTCAGAAGATGCCAGCTCCAAGAGTTTTGACTTCACCAAACCTGCAATAGGCTTTGACGACTTCAACGCCATGCTTCTGATACCCCAATAGGCATCATTGAGCGCTTCAGTCACTACTGCTTCCTGAACCGATCCGCTACGTACATCCTTGGCAAGCTTGGATAACCCTTCCATTCGATCCATCAACAAGGGCGCCTTTCTGAACATATAGGCGAATTCCTCGTCGGTGTGATTGTCCGTTTTGGTACACAATACCGATTTGTCGGCATCAAAATTCACGAGCAATGGCTTTTCAGCGGATTTGAACTCAAAGGTCTGACTCACTTTATCCACCACCACCGAATGTCTTTTGACTCCGGCGGTAGTATACAGGTCGATTTCCACAGGAAGCCTGTACACGGGCGTACTGGCTAAATCCTGCTTTTGACTTACCGTGACCTTTTGGATACCCGTTTCAGCATTATAATCATAGTTGATTTCCAAAACCGGATGGCCCTTGTCAAGGAACCATTGATTGAAAAACCAATTCATGTCTTGACCCGTAACAGACTCAAATGCAAGACGCAAATGATGTACCTCGCCGGCCGTATAGCTGTTATCCTCCAAATAGCGCTTGAGTGCAGCGAAAAACGCTTCATCGCCCACGGCTTTGCGTAGCATATGAAGAATCCTGCCACCTTTTTGGTAAGAGTGACGGTCAAACATGTCCTCCTTGTCGTCATACTCAAAACGGATCAGATTCACCTGTTTGGTTCTAGCCTCCTGGAGATAGCTTTTCAGATCCGAGTTGAGTGACCAATCCGCATGATCCCGTCCATACTTGTGTTCATTCCACAAATACTCGCTGTAGGTTGCGAAGGATTCGTTGAGTGGCAAATTTGACCACGATTCACAGGTTACCAAGTTGCCAAACCAGTGGTGAGAAAGCTCATGCGCAACGATATCGTCGTTAGAGTCATCATACAATCCCCGATCATCCTTCTGCACAAACTCACCGAAGATGCTGGCCGTTGTGTTTTCCATGGCACCGGAGACAAAGTCACGCACAACCACCTGAGCATATTTTTCCCAGGGATACTCAACACCGAATGTCCCGGAAAAGAACTCCAACATTTCAGGTGTATGATTGAAGATGCCTTTGGCATAGGGCGCAAATTCCGGCTCAACGTAATAGGAAACCTCTTTGCCGCGCCATTGTTCTCTTACGACGGCATACTTGCCGATGGCCATCATGAACAGGTAAGGCGTATGGGGCAACGTCTGTTTCCAATAGTCGGTTCGTTGTCCCTTTGATGGATCCACCACTGATGATATCAACTTACCATTGCTCAAGGTCACAAATGCGGTATCAACGGTAATGTAGGTTTCCTGTGTGGTTTTCTGGTTTGGCCTATCGATGGTAGGGAACCACACAGAACTGGATTGTGTTTCGCCTTGGGTCCAAATTTGACGTGGCTTTTTAGGGTCGCTGCCATCGGCATTAATGAAATACAGTCCCTTGTCGGAAGCAATGGCGTCACTTCCTCCCTTGGGAAGGGATTCGGGGCGCGCAATGTAATCGACTTGAATTTTAAAAGTGTCCCTGGACGAGTAAATCCTATCCATGGTAATACAAATCGAATCGTTGCGATACTCGAAGGCAAGATCCTGTTTACTGTTGCTCCTGATGAGTTTCACACTGTTTATCTGCATGCCTCGTGCATCCAGGTAAAGCATTTTCTGCGGATAAAAATGCGGCTTCAAAGTGATTTCAGCCTTGCCCATCAGTTCCATTTTAGGCCAATCAAAAGCAACCTCCAACTTGGTGTGGATTAAATTATGCGAAATCGGGTCGGAGCCGCGGTAAATCGCAGGTTCTGCGAGCACAGGCTCCACCGCCGCGGATTCTTCCGTTGGAATATCCTGCTCCGTAGTTTTTCGGCTCGACCAACAGCCGGATAATGCAAAGGAGATGGTCAGCACAAAGGCCAAAAGGAAGTGCTTTTTCATTGAGCGATTTAAGTCTTAAAGGGTTGATTTATCAGCGAAAATAGTTGTTTTTAAAACAATGTGGTTCTACCATAGCATCCTAATTATTCGACTTACGGATCCGTTTCTGATCAGTGGCCAAAAAAAGCCCTCCCCCTCGTAAAAACCAAATCCGAGATACTCCTGACTTCGTGCATAGGTTCGACTTCCCTGCCATTTGGGCTTCACAGCAGCCAGGCGATACATGATTCGGACATTTACACCACCCGCCAAATTACCAATACATGCTCCTAACACAAATGGCATATTGTACTGCGAAAGCATCCAAAAACCTCCGAAAAACGTAAAAACCACTTTCAACGTCATTCCTAAAACATGAAACAGGAAGGCCGTTCTTCCTCGAGGAACCCAAATCCTATGGTTCAACTTGGTTTCGCCGATGGGAAAACGACCCTGCTTGGCCGGCAAATTACGGAACATGTCAAACCTTACCGGAGCCGGCCCTGCCATTTCCTGTGCTGTGAATGCGCATCTGACCGGAGTCACGGTAAAAGTTAACGATGAGGATGCGTAACGCTTACCGGATATCATGATCGAGGCCGTAGAGACGTGCAATTCGCCCGTACGTTGCGGAACGATTACATAGGTGAGCGTAGTTTCTTTGACGTATCCGCCTTGCCGCTCAAACATTTTGTGGGATACATACGGTTTAGATGCCAATTGAAAATCTTCCATGGCCGGCTTTAAAAACGCCGTCCCGTTTCCCAGATAAGTGAAATGTATACGCACTTCCTGAAAGACTCCAACCTTTAAACAGTCCGTTGAAACCTTGAAGTAAGGCAGATCACTGTTCAGCGTATTGTTTGTGCCCCGCCGCAGATCATACTTACGACGTAAATCAGAGTTGGAAAGAACCCCATAGGCTTCCTTGATGGCAATAAAAAGATCATGGGAGCCGGGGTTGTCCGGGTTATGGTCAGGATGATGCCGATGGGCCAACTCCAGCCACGCCTTGCGGATGTCAGCGGGGCTGGAAAGAGGATCTACACCCAGTAATGTATAGAAGTCATCCACCTTCACAATATACGAATATTCATTCTGTGCGTACCTTTGGGATAGATTCCCAAGCCATGTTTGAAAACCTCCAAAACCGAACTGAACTCGAAGCCCTCGGTGAGTTCGGCTTGATTCATCATCTAGCCACTAATATTGAATGCAAGCGTCCGGAAACGACCAAGGGCATCGGCGATGATTGTGCCGTCATCAACCGTGGGCATCAATGCGAACTGATTACCACCGATATGCTGTTGGAAGGCGTTCATTTTGATTTATCCTATTGCCCATTGAAGCATCTGGGATATAAATCGGTCATGGTCAATTTGAGTGACATCTACGCCATGAATGGAACGCCTACTCACATCGTGGTCTCATTGGGGTTGTCGAACCGCATATCGCTCGAGGCCGTAGAAGAGCTTTATGAAGGCATACGACTTGCTTGTGACCGCCATGAAATTGATTTCGTTGGCGGCGACACCTCCTCCTCCATGTCGGGCTTGGTAATCAACATCACTGCCATCGGCATCGCCAACCCTAACCAGATTGCCTATCGAAGCGGAGCCCAAACAAATGACCTCATCTGCGTCAGCGGTGATCTAGGTGCCGCCTTCATGGGATTACAAATCCTGAACAGGGAGAAAAAGATTTTCATGGAGAATCCGGGTGTTCAACCGGACCTTACCGGATCTGACTATGTGGTCGAACGTCAATTGAAACCCGAAGCCAGGAGAGACGTCATTCGTCAACTGGAAGCCGTTGGTGTAGTCCCGACTTCCATGATTGACATCAGCGACGGGCTCGCCTCCGAGCTCTTTCATATTTGCACCTCCTCGCAAGTAGGTTGTCGGGTGTATGAAGAAAAGATTCCGATTGATGTTGAAACCGCACGGATCTCAGAGGAGATGAATCTGAATCCGACCTTGTCGGCCATGAATGGCGGTGAAGATTATGAACTTTTGTTCACCATACGGCAAGCCGACTTTGATAAAATGAAGGGCATTGAAGGGATTCATTTCATCGGCCACATTACAGATGCAGCTGCTGGACTGGCCTTGGTAGATAAATCCGACCATGAAACACCTTTGAAAGCACAAGGCTGGGATGGATTGAGAGGCTCATCCCTCTAAAAAACGAAGGCCTACTCTACCGTTACCGACTTCGCCAAGTTACGAGGTTGATCCACATTGCAGCCACGCATTACCGCGATGTGGTATGAAAGCAATTGCAATGGGATAACGGAAACCAACGGAATCAAGAGCTCATCCGTTTCGGGAATTTCAATCACATGGTCGGCGATTTTTCGAACCTCCTCGTCGCCCTCGGTTACAATGGCAATGATGATTCCTTTCCTTGCCTTCACTTCCTGGATGTTGCTCACCACTTTTTCGTAGGAACTGTTCTTGGTAGCAATCACCACCACTGGCATCTCGGCATCAATCAAAGCGATGGGTCCGTGTTTCATTTCAGCGGCAGGATAACCTTCCGCATGGATGTAGGAAATCTCCTTCAGCTTCAAAGCTCCTTCCAAGGCTACCGGGAATCCATAGCCTCTGCCCAGATATAGAAAGTTACGGGCGTCTTTGAACTTGGAGGCAAGTTTATTGATCAAATCATTGGACTCAAGTGCACGGGAAACCTTTTCGGGAACGCTTTCCAATTCACTCAACAAGGTTTGGAACCTGGTATCCGTAATGGTGCCTTTTTTCCACGCTATCTGCAAGGCCAATAATGTTAAAACGGTGACCTGTGCCGTGAACGCCTTGGTGGAAGCCACACCGATTTCAGGGCCTGCGTGGGTATAGGCTCCGGCGTGGGTAGCGCGCGGTATACTTGATCCTACCACATTGCAAAC
This sequence comes from Bacteroidia bacterium, assembly GCA_049431185.1. Lineage (GTDB taxonomy): Bacteria > Bacteroidota > Bacteroidia > AKYH767-A > OLB10 > JALRAP01. The sequence goes on from JBMTLM010000027.1 coordinate 10,095, forward strand.
ACCGAAAATGGTAGCGCCTTTTGACTTAGCCAGCTCAATGGCGGCCAAAGTATCAGCCGTCTCTCCGGATTGGGAAATGGCGATGACCACATCCTCTTCGTTGATGATGGGATTGCGATAACGGAACTCCGAGGCATATTCAACTTCAACCGGAATACGCGCAAGGTCTTCAATCAGATATTCACCCACCAATCCGGCGTGCCACGAGGTGCCACAACCCACGATGATGATTCTCTTCGCATTGACAAATTTGTTTTCAAAATCCCCAACACCACCTAATCGCAGCCTTCTGTTGTGTGCATCGATTCGTCCACGCATGCTATCCCAAATGGAGCGAGGTTGCTCGTAAATCTCCTTGAGCATGAAGTGTTCGTAACCACCTTTCTCCAACATTTCCAGCTGCATCTCCAGCTCCTGTACATAGGGAACCTTGATTTGATTATCGATGGTCTTGACCGTGAAATCACCATCGGTAATAATGGCCATTTCACCGTCGTTGAGGTAAACAACGTTTTTAGTATATTCAACTATAGGCGTGGCATCGGATGCCACAAAATACTCATCCTTGCCTATACCGATTACGATTGGACTTCCTTTGCGTGCTGCAATGAGTTTGCGCGGCTCAAGGCGCGACATTACCACAATGGCGTAAGCGCCCACCACTTCTCCAAGCGCCAAACGTACCGCCTCCTGCAAATCCACTTGAAGATTGTTGGAGATATCCTCAATCAGGTGGATCAATACCTCGGTATCGGTATCACTGGAAAAATGATGTCCACGATTGGTGAGCTCTGCCTTGATAGAGGCATAGTTTTCGATGATACCGTTATGGATGATGGCAAAATTGCGTGATTCGGAGTAGTGCGGGTGTGCATTCCGATCATTGGGTTCGCCGTGCGTAGCCCAACGTGTATGGCCCATGCCCACCGAACCGGAAACATCCTTGTCCTTGGTGTATGCCTCTAGGTCCGATACCTTACCCGCCTTCTTGTAAACATGAAGCCCATTGCTCACCAAAGCGATGCCTGCGCTATCATATCCACGATACTCCAATCGTTGCAAGCCTTTCATTACGATGGGATAGGCCTCCCTGGTTCCAAGATAAGCTACGATTCCACACATGTCGCGATCAATTGAGTACGGAGTAGGTGATTCTCAAACGGATTTTCTCCCCTGTAGGGGTGGCTGGACCGGGCACTATGGTCCTGAAGGAGTTCAATGCACCGCCACTGGATACAATGCTCAAACCATAATCGTTGAGCGTCGGATCTGAAATCAGTTTTTGAACATACCTGTTGATGTTGAATTTGTAACTGTTCGAGGTCGCATCAAAGGTGCCTCCGTAGTAAGAGGGCGACTCCAGCACATCGGGAATGATGGCCTCTTTGCCGGCGGAATCAACTCCAAAAAGCAACAGTGCGTTATGGCTCTTGAACGTGCCGTTGTCGATAACGGGAATGACCAATTCCGCTTTGTTGATGGCTACAGGTCCATTCAAAGACAGATTACGAATATGTGGCAATTGAATTCGTGCCTTCAGACCCGACATCGACTGGATGTATAACTTATCGGCACCTGCGATAGGAAACACATTCCCAAAAGATGCCGTTGAATAATCATGTAAGAAGGCATTAAACCTTGGGCAACCAGAATTGACTTCAAAGTTGGCGGTGAATCGGGTGGTATCGGTTCCGTTTTTGTAGTAGAAGGTGAGCTTTGACATCGAAGCCAACAGGTTGAAAGAAGCGATTACGCCCTGTCCGGCCGCGGTCACCGCGTCGGCGGTCACATGGATGCCATTGAAATAATCGATAAAAGAAGTGTTGTTGAGAAAGGTGGATGAGGCCGCATTCATGAATTCATTTCCGAAGGTGTCATCCAGCCTGAGGCGGAGGTGAGGAGCTCTTTTGGCGCCATCCACGCTCACACTGTCCTTGGGTCTGATCGAAACCATGTTGGAAAACAATTGTCGCTTTAACAAGATGGTGTCATTGGT